>DASYGC010000608.1:0-12631 GCA_036000225.1 Ktedonobacterales bacterium
AGTTGCTCGCGTTCGATCGTTTCGCTAGCGGCGAGATCTACCAGCGCCAGATCGGCATCCGCGCCGACCAGCAGGTGCCCTTTGCGGGGCACCAGGCCGAAGCGCTCCGCAACGTTGCCCGCCGTCAGCGCCGCGATGTGAGCCAGCGGCAGCCCACGGCGCTGGTGACCCGCATCCAGCAGCAGTGGCAGCAGGTGCTGACAGCCAGCGATGCCTCCCCATACCTGGAACGGATTGGGATCCTGCTTCATTGCGGGTGGCGCCGGCGAATGATCGGAGGCGATCAGGTCAACGCTGTCGTCGAAGACGCGTTCCCAGAGTTCATCCTGATCCGCGCGCGGGCGCAGCGGTGGTGCGCACTTTGCCCACGGCCAGAAAGGTTCGATATCGTCCTCGGACAACACCAGATAGTGCGGGCAGGTCTCGCAGGTGACGTTGACACCGCGCTGGCGGGCCGCCACCACCAGCGCCACCCCACGGCCCGTGCTGACATGCACGATGTGCAGGCGGCAGCCCGTCTCCTCGGCGAACAGGATCGCGCGTGCGATGGCCTCCAGTTCCGCGATCACCGGTCGCGAGCGCAGATAGTCATGCGGGGTGAGGGCGGCACCCGAAGTGAGCGCTCGGCGTGCCAAAGCGGCGGTGATCTGGTCGTTCTCGGCGTGGACCGCGACAAGCAGACCCAGCGCCGCCGCGCGCGCCATGCCTTGATACAGGGTCAAGTCGTCGGCCATGGGGAAATCCTCGATGCCGCTGGCCGCCATGAAGGCTTTGAACCCAATGGCGCCAAGCTCAGCTAACTCGTCCATCTGGTCGAGATTACCCGGAACCAGGCCGCCCCACAGCGCGAAATCCACCAGCGCGACGGCTCCCGCCGCCGCGCGCTTGAGATCGAAGCTGGCGGCATCGAGCGTCGGTGGATGCGCGTTGAGTGGCATCTCGAAGCAGCAGGTGCTCCCGCCCGCCGCCAGCGCGCGCGTGCCCGACGCAAAGCCTTCCCACTCGGAGCGTCCTGGCTCATTGAAATGCACATGGGCATCGATGACGCCAGGGAAGACATGCAGCCCACCGGCGTCGATCTCGGTGGTGGCGCCGCCGCTCAGCTCAGGACCGATCGCCGCGATGACTTCGCCGGAGATCGCCAGATCGGCCGCGAGCGGACCATCGGCCGTCACCAGCGTGCCACCACGCACGAGCAGATCGTATGCGGTCATGCTGGATTGCCACCTTCCTCAGTCGCCAGCAGCACGAGCAACTGGTCGAGCACCGCAATAGCGATGGCGACGTCCGCGACGTCGACCGACTCCGCCGGATTGTGGCTGATGCCGCGCGCGCAGCGGACGAAAAGCATCGCTATCGGGACGATGACCGCCAAACTCGCCGCATCGTGACCAGCGCCGCTGGCCAGCTCAAGTATCGGGCCACCCGTCGCCGCCACCGCGCGACTCAGCAACTCGGAGAGATGCGCATCGCAGCGCACTGAGAGCGTCTCGCCGCGCCATTGCCAGTCGCACGCCACCCCCCGCGCCGCCCCGATAGCCAGCGCCCCCTCATGCAGTTGCTCGCAGGCGGCGGACCGCACCTTATCGTCGGCATGGCGCACATCCAGGCTCAGAACGACGCGACCGGGGATCACATTGCTGGCGTCCGGCCCCACCGCGAACTGACCGATGGTCGCCACCAATCCTGGCTGCGCCCGCGCCAGCCCCTCGACCACCAGCGCGAACTCGCTCGCCGCGCAGAGCGCATCGTGGCGTAGCGTCATCGGAACCGTGCCCGCGTGCCCGGCCTCACCGGTGAACGTCACCGCGCAGCGGCTCTGCCCCTGGATCGCCGAGACGACGCCCACTGGCAGACCCTTTGCTTCGAGCACGGGTCCCTGTTCGATGTGGACCTCAATGTAGCCCAGCAGATCGCCAGAGGCACGCCGCGCGCCGGGCAGGGCCACCGGATCGCCGCCAAAACCGCGGATCGCGTCGCCGAGCGCGACACCGTCAGCATCGGTCGCGCGGAGTGTCGCCGCATCGAAGGTGCCGGCGACCACACTGCTGCCCAGGTAACCTGAATGGTAGCGCAGTCCCTCCTCATCGGCGAAGCCGTAAATCTCCAGCGCGAAGGGCAGGCGCGCGCCACGCGCGTGCAACTGCTCAATCGAAGCCAGCGCGACCATCACGCCCAGCGGACCATCATAGGCGCCGGCATCGCGCACCGTATCGAGATGTGATCCCAGCAGCAACGTGCGCCCGTCAGGGCGGTCCGCTTCGTAGCGGCCAATGACATTGCCGATAGCGTCCCGGCTCACACGCATACCGGCCGCGCGCATCCAGCCCGCGACGGCATCGTTCACCTGACGCATGGGATTGCTCCCATAGCGGCGCGTCAGACGGTCGGGCTCCTCACTGTAGCCGCCCAGGATGGCGCAACGCTCCATAACCGTCTCGGCAGAGGTGTGGGTAGTTTGCATGGCGCTTCCGATTCTAGCCTTCACCTCTTCCCCAACCCCCCTCCCTCTATTGACCGGTCATGAATGACGACGCGGGGAGGGGGTCAGCGGCTTTGCGCTGAATGCGGCAAGAAGGCGGAGACATTGGCACAACTCTGGAGACTAACTCCCGCGATAGGTGGTGTAAGACCAGGGCGAAACCAGCAGCGGCACATGATAGTGCGCATCGGGATCGGCGATGGCGAAGCGCACAGGAATGTGATCGAGAAACGGGAGGGCGGCGGGTGCGCTTGACTCCCGAGACGCGAAGTAGTCGCCGACCATGAAGATCAGTTCGTAGATACCAGCGCTGAGCGCGCCCGCCGCGAGCAGCGGCTCGGCGGTGCGACCGCCAGCATTGGTGCGCGCGGACGTGAGCAGCGTGCGCACCCCGGTGGTGAGCGTCAGGCGCCACACCTCGATGGCGACGCCGGCGGCGGGGCAGCCGTGCACGGTATCCAGCACGTGGGTCGTGAGCTGGCCAGGCATACGAGCGGCTCCTTTGAGTGTGTAAGGCGCGGACGGACGACATAAGGGTGCCTCGAAGAAATCGCGAGGCATGCGCCGGTAACAGGCGTGAACGGCAAAACAGGCTCGTGGAATGAACTCCATGGGACGCTTTGCTCTTCCGTAAAGCGAGGCGACGAGCGAACTGACACCAGAATAGCGGAAAGTGAGGCACCGCTCAGACCGAGGGCGTCGTCACAAGCTAACATCAGGTGAAGGTGGTCGAAGTTGGGGCAGAGCCTTCGCGGGTAAGAGTGAGATGGATCAGACCGTAGGCAGGGAAAGGCGTGCTGTAGACCTTCACCCGGGGATCGCTCTCCGAGACCGCCATCGGGTCGGGGGTATGGTTCTGCGCGTCGAACGCCACCTCCGCGAGCTGGGGGAAGCGCGCCAGCACACGCTGACCCATCTCGTAGACCAGATGCTGGATCGATTCGCTGACAAATTCGTGAAAGACAACACGGATGAGGTCACGCACCTGCTCGGCGGCGACGTAGCGCACGGGATCAAGCGCGAGCAGATCGGCCACATAGGTATAGCGCCAGAAGACATCCAGAAAGACGAACAGCGGACGTTCGCGGCGTTCGGGCAACGTGGTGTACGCATCGCGGACGAAGTGGGTGAAGCTACTCCCGGTGACTTTGAGCAACTCGAGGCCGACCCGACCACAGCGATGCGCGTTGACCGCGATGGAATCACCGTCGCGCGCGAACTCCAGGACGGCCTGGCTGGCATCATCGTGCCCGCGCTGGTAGACGACAGGGCTGTCGCTGAAGTGAGCACCCGCGGACCCATCCGGCACGGGCACGGCGGCGAAGGGCAACTCGCGGCCGGTGAGGCGCAGCGACTCCATCTGCGAGTAGGTCGAGAGCAAGAAGTAACCCAGCTGCCCGAGGAAGCCCTCGAGCGTCGCGCCCTCATAGGCCAGCGCCTGATCGAGCACCACGTTTTTCATGGAGTCGGTGGCCACGACCATGCGGTTGTCGCCCACCGTGTATGCAGGCAGAAAGTTGTCGCCAAAGACCTCCACGTCGATCTCGGCGGCGAACAGGTTATTGGGCCGGCCGGAGAAGGCTGACTCAGGGATCGGCGTGAGGCCGGTGAGTGGGTGCGCGTAAACGCGCATGAGCGGCACGCGCGCCTTGCCATAGCTGATGTGCATAACCTCTCCCCTCAACCCCCTCCCCGGGCCGGGGAGGGGGGCCAGAAACGTGTAGCCGAGGTGCAAGCGATTGGCTGTGAAGCACAGTATATCGCGGGAAGTGGTTGGTGCGCGGGGACACGATGAGTACAAACAGTGGCCGGCATGCGGCAGAGTAATGGAGTCAGGCGGTGATCGGAGTGTGGCGGGCGCCGAGTGCGTTCAGGCGCTGGCGCGGTCGTCGTGAATGAGGTCCGCAAGTCGGAGGGCGCAGATTTTGGCGACCTCGCCCAGAGCGGTCGCGATCTCCTGGTCGCGGGTGTTGTGGAGGCGGGCGACAAAGCTGGCGGTGATGCTATCTTTCTTGTTCTCGCGTGCGCAGATAACGAAGGGGAAACCGAAGCGGAGACGATAGGCCTGGTTCAGACGTGTGAACGTCGCGATGTCGTCGGGGGTGAGGCGATCGAGGCCGGCGGCGGCCTGCTCACCGGTGGAAGCGGGACTGAGGGTACCGGCGAGTGCGGCACGGCCGACAAGATCGGGGTGGGCTTGCAGCAGAGCCACCTGATGGTCAGGATGAGCGGTTTCCATGATGTGGCAGAGCGCGCGGTGGAGGTCGGCTAGGCTGCGGAATGGACGCTCCGCCCAGGCGGCGGCGACGATCCAGGGCGGACCTTCGAAGAGGCCGCCCAGCGCGGCAATGAAAGCGTCGCGATCGAGTGCGTTGATGGCGCTCAGGGTCAGCGGTGGGACGGTGGTCATGGGCGTGCGCTCCTGACTTGCACCACGAGCAGGGTGCCACCGGAACGGTCCAGCGCCAATCGGTGTGGCGATCGGCGCCTCCTCGTTCTCACGGACAGCGGGTATGGACGAGGTTCTCAACCAGGCATGCTACAAATGTCCACAGTTTTTCTCTGTCGGGATATGGCTGGGGATGTCCGGATATGTCTGGAGATGTCGTGTAAGAACTGGACAGGTAAACATACTTATGATGAAGGAGGTTGTGGGCGAATGTCATGGCCAGTTCTCCACGAACGCACGGACGAGACGGCACGCGTTTGAGTATGCGCGAGCGCGGCGGTTTCAGCATAAACTGTAGACCGGGTTGGCGCAAGGCATCTGACGCGGGAATTGGCGGGAGGGCGTTGAGGAGCGCAAAGTGGTGACCAGAGATGGGGGGAAATGAGGAGAAGTGAGGAGAAATGTCGAGGGGGTATCGCGGACGTTTTGCGCCTTCGCCGACAGGCGCACTGCACCTGGGCAATCTGCGCACCGCGTTGTTGGCCTGGCTCTTCGCTCGCGGCAGCGGCGGCTCATTTATTCTGCGCCTGGAAGACCTGGATCGCCCGCGTGTGCGCCCAGGCGCGGCGCAACAGTTGCTGGATGATCTGCGCTGGCTCGGGCTGGACTGGGATGAGGGCCCGGATGTTGGTGGTCCATTGGGACCCTATGCGCAGAGCCAGCGCGATGCGATTTATCTGGGCGCACTCGCGCGGCTGCGGCGGCAGGGGCTGCTCTATCCATGCTATTGCACGCGCGCGGAACTCGCGCGCGTGGCCAGCGCGCCGCGTGGCGCCGCCGATGACGGCCCGCGCTATCCGGGAACCTGCCGCCAACTCACGCGGGGGCAGCGGCGAGAGCAAGAGGCGAGCGGGCGGCGCCCGGCTTTGCGCTTTCGTGCGCCCGCCACCGCGATCACGTTTGCCGATCGCGTCGCGGGCCCCGTGCTCGAGCGTGTGGATGAGGCGGTAGGTGATTTCGTGGTGCGACGCAGCGATGGCGTCATCGCCTACCAACTCGCGGTGGTGGTCGACGATGCGCTGATGGGCGTGACGCAGATTGTGCGGGGGGCCGATCTGCTGGGATCCACCGCCCGCCAGCTCGCGCTCTGCGACGCGCTGGGCTATGCACGGCCCCTGGAATTCGCTCACGTCCCGCTGGCCCTGGGCGCCAATGGTGAGCGTCTGGCCAAACGGGACCAGGCGGCGGGCATCGCGCAAGCGCGGGCACGTGGAGTCACGGCTACCACCATCGTCGGCGCGCTGGCGGCGAGTTGCGACCTCTGGCCAGCCGGCCAGCCGGCGACCGCGCACGAGGTACTCGCCACCCACATGTCAGGTCACGGAATATTCGACGCGTCACATCTCACGCGGCTCGCTACTGAGATCGTCGTATGATACTAAACCTTGGAGCCCACTCGCGGTTTGCGGTGGTTAAGAGCCAGGTTTTGCCCGGCAGCCAGAGGGCGTACATCCGTACGCCCCTACACGATTTGATATGAGCCATTCCGCGCGCCGCGCGTGCTGAATCCGGTGCGAAGCTTGCTATTGCACGCCGTCAGGAGGTCGCGTGAATCCGGCTCACGTGGTGTCGGTCAACACCAACACGGTCACGAGAGCGTTCAGAAAGATGCCAACTGGTTCGCACCACGACCACCGCGCAGCGAACGAGCATGCTCTCAGAGCACAGCGTCGCGGGGAAGTCCGTGCTGGCGGGGGGTTCAGCGGGCACACGCGCCCCGGACGCGGCGCTATTGGGTGGCGAGTTCCTCCGCCGTGCGCAAGTGCGCGGCCTCCCATTGATCCAACTTGGGGGTGAAGTATTTCAGCCGGATCTTCTTGAACTCCTTCGTGGAGTAGAGGGTCGTGTACTGGCTGACACCCGTCACCCGCTGGATCGAATCGAGTACCACCTGACACTCTTCTTTGGTCCGGCCATGAATCATCGAGAAGACGTTGTACGGCCAATCAGGATAGGTCGGGCGCTGATAGCAGTGGCTAACCGCCTTGAATGACG
Organism: Ktedonobacterales bacterium; assembly: GCA_036000225.1. Lineage (GTDB taxonomy): Bacteria > Chloroflexota > Ktedonobacteria > Ktedonobacterales > JADMIN01 > DASYGC01. The sequence goes on from DASYGC010000608.1 coordinate 6,927, forward strand.
CCATCTGATAGCCAACCGCTTCAATGCGCTCGTCGGGCACCGCCCAGACCCCCATGCCGTTCGCGACGAAGCCCGCCGCACGGTGGGCCAGGATGGCCGCGAAGCGGCGCATGCGACCTTCCGCTTTGAACGCCTGGGCCTCCGCGAAGAGTTCGGGCACCGAGAGGCCAAGACGCTCGGCCATGGCGTTGAACGGCTCGTGTTCGACGGGCAGATCCTCCTGCAACTCGCGCACGAGTTGGACCATGCGTTCGGTCATCTCGCGCTTGGGTCTGGCGCGATCGAGACCCGTGAAGGCCGGTGCTGTCTGGACATCGATCGGCTGATCGCCCATGTTCAACTCGACGCCAATCTTGAAAAGTTTGAGCGTGGGCATCATGCGGACCGGATCGGCGCCGGCCAGCACGCCAAGGCGCTCTACCGTGTGCTCCAGCGAACTGGCCGCTGGCACCGCCACAGTAAACCAGATGTTGTATTCATGATCGCGCAGATAGTTGTGGCTGACGCCAGGATGCTGATTGATAACGCGCGCCGCGTGCTCGACCTGGTCCGCGGGCACGCGCGCGGCAACCAGGCTGCTCTGGTACCCTAGCGCGCGCGTGTCGAAGATCGCGCTAATTTGGCGGATGACACCACGCTTGAGCCGCAGAATGCGCTCGATCACATCGGCCTCGGCCATGTTCAGGCGCGTCGCCAGATGGGCGTACGGCGTGGCGCTCAATGGGAAGTCGGACTGAATCAGGTCCAGGATACCGCGGTCATCAGAGTCCATCGAGTGTTCGCGCGGGGTCATCGTCGAGGCTCGCTTTCTGAAGGAATGGAACGGCGGCAGGTCATGCGGGCCACCGCGTTGAAGGTGAGGCAGAGGGCGAATCGGAGCTCGCGACATCATCCGCTCCGAAATTGTCCCCATAGAGTGTAGCCACCCGCGCGAGCTCAGCAGATGTGAGGTCAGGCGTGTCGGGCGCGGCGGCGAATTCTTCGAGCTGCTCGACGTTATAGATGTTGGGCAGTGTAGTCGCCATCAGCGGCTCAGCCAGCAGCCATTTGATGGCCGCCTGGCCCAGGGTACGATCAGTGCCGGTCGTGAGGAAATCGAGCTGGCGTACCTTACGCAAGCCGGTGGTGAGCCATTCGCGCGACCGGTGGTTGCGGTGATCGCCGGGCGGGAAAGTCGTTTGCTCGTCGTAGCCACCCTCCAGCAGGCCGGAGGAGTGCGGCACGCGTGCCATCAGGCCGACCTGGTGCTCGCGGGCAGCAGCGATGAACGCCCGGCCGGGGTCCTGCTCCAGCAGGTTGTGAATCAACTGCAGCGCCGTGATTGGCTGGCGCTCCAGCAGCAGCACGCCTTCATCGCGCCAGCCGATGCGCGGGCCGATCGAAGCGCCATACGCCCGCACTTTGCCCTCCCGCTGGAAGTCACCCAGCAACGCCCATAAATCGTCGTTGAGCGCGTGATCCCGTTTGGGGTTATGCAGCATGTAGATGTCGATGTGGTCGGTTTGGAGGCGACGGAGGCTCTGCTCCAGGGCGAAACGCACGAACTCAGGCGTGACATTTTGGGGCAGCTCTTGCTGTCCCTGGCGCTCGCCAGGGTGATTGTAGATGTCGTAGCCAAACTTGGTGGAGATCACCATGCCGTCGCGTCGCGCGCCGAAGGCTTCGACCAGGATTTCTTCGCCGTAGCCATTGCCGTAGGTGTCGGCGGTGTCGTACAGCGTGATGCCTAGATCCCAGGCGCGGCGCAGCAGATCAAGGCGTAGCTCGCGCTCGGTGACGCCCCACCAGGAGGTACTCACCGTCCAGACGCCGAAGCCAACCTCGGAGACCGCGATACCCGTCGATCCCAACTCACGATAGCGCATGACGCGACCTTTCCAGTTCAGCGAGCACCCATGCGGCGGCACACGTTACAGGTCGGCCAGCACATCTGCCGGCTCGCGACGGCGACCCAGGAAAATGGGAGTGTCCACTTTGGTGTAGCGCCGGACGTCCACGGTGCGCAATTCTTCTACCATGCGACAGAGCGCGGCGGGATCGTCTGACTCGAAGGCGACGACGAACTCATAGTCACCCAGGCCGTAGGCATCCACGGTGTTGGACAGGACGGCGCCGGCGTAGGGAGAAGCCTCTGGCAGCGCGGTGGCCGTGGCCACGCTGCCGCTCGCTATGGGCAATGCGGACCCTGGGACGGCGGCGTGACTCGTCGGACGCGGCTCAGTATAGCGCCGCCCCAGCTGCCCATGCTCAGCCATCATCGCCCGGCGCTGCTCGTAGGGGAGCAGATACCAATCAGGCGTTTTCACAAACGGATACATGCTGACAAAATTACGAGGTTGCGCGCCCTTCATGAACGACGGCTTGTGCTCCGGGTCGTAGCGACCACCACCCACCATTCCCACGTACGTGTAGGCGGCAGTCAGGTACGCACCGAGCGCGCTCTGCTGGAGATCGACCGCCAGGCGCTGAATCGTATCGAGGTCAGAGCCATGCACCCAGAGGAGCAGATCGGCGTCGGGGCGCAGGCCGACCAGCGAATAAGCGCCACGCAGGACCACACCCGCATCGCGCCGCTCAAGCACACGGAGTAGATCGGCCCGACCCTGCCGCTGCTGTTCGGCGGGAAGACGACGCCAGAGCGGATCGAGCCGGAAGAGCCAGAACACAGCAAATGTCGACGAAGCGATCGCGGCGGGCATGGCATACTCCATTGGGACCCAGTGGGTAAATTCAGCGGTGAGCAACTCGGCGGCGGACGATGTCGGACCATCGCCAGCGGTCCAATTTCTAGCGGGTGCGACAGCGGCACCTCGAGGGAACCGCTCACCGGAGATTGTACCAGCGGCGAATCAACCGCACCAAGGCACGCTTGCGCTCGCGCCCCGCTCCGCACTACAATGCGCCGCGATGGCCACTGTTCACAACACCTCTCACTCCAGCGCGCCCACGCGGCGCAAGGTCCGCGCGCGCGACTGGCCGCGGCGCGCCACGCCTGGTTCCCGCAGCGCCCGGCGCACCCGCCGTCGCTGGCAATTTATTGCCGGCTGCTTTGTTGTGCTGTGCGCGGCAGTGGTGGCTGGCTGTGGGTTCCAAAGTGGCGGCGATGAAATCGCGTTCCTGCGCGATGGACAGTTGTGGACCATCGGGCAGGATGGATTGAATCCCAGCGCGATCGCGGGAAGGAATGTGGTCGGGTTTGCCTGGTCGCCCAGCCATCATCAGATCGTGGTGCGTACCAGTGCTGGAGCGCCGCCGCTCGCGGCCGGTCTGGCGATGGCGCCCGACAGTGCGGGCAATCTGAGTGTGACGAGCGCCGACGGTGGTGGCACGCTGACCATTACGCCGTCGGTGGCCGGCCTGGCGCGCAGCGACGCCTGGTGGAACGCTGGCGGCAACCGCCTGCTGTATGCCGAGGACATCCTCAACAGCGCGGGGCAGGTGCAGGGCACGCCGTTCTACGTCCTCGCGCAGTCCGATCAGCCAGCGGGCATCGCGCGCGTCGTTTTGCAGGGGGGCGGCGACATCCCGGCGCTGGCGCCCGATGGCGCACAGGTGGCGGCGATCGACGCGTCTGGCGCGGTGCGGCTGGGAAAACCGGGTACCAGTGGCCGTGTGCTCGCCACGGGCGCATTGTTGAGCCTGCCGACGAACAACCGACCGGCACGCCTGCTCTGGCAGCCGGGGCATGACGCGTTACTGTTCGCGACATCTGGCGGCAGTGGTCAGGTCAACCTCGTGCTGGCGGATCTCCAGGGTCATACCCACACGGTTGGGGCGGTGAGCGAACTGCTGGACTATGCGTTTGCGCCGGATGGATCGCACGTGTTGATTCAGACTTCGAGTAGGTTCGAGGTGTGGAGCATCGGCGCCACGCCGAGCGGTTTGCCGACCTACACCTGGGACGAGAGCGACGGCGACGCGCAGGTATGGTGGTCGCCTGACGCGCGCTATGTGCTGGTGAGTGACGGGGCCGGCCTATGGCTCGCCGATCTCCGGCGGCACGCGCTCGAGCACCTGCTGGACCAAAGCAGCAGCGCCGTGGCACCACCAGTTGATACCCACCGGTTCTGGCACCCGTTGACGGGAAGCCCATGGAGCCCCGATGGCGCGCAGATTGTGTTTGCTGATTCAGCGTACGCAAGTTGGTTGGGGCATGCACTGCCAGTGCCAGCAGCCGGAGGCGGACTGTACGTCGCGAGCGTTGTAAATGCGCGCGTGGCGCCCACGTTGATTGCCAGCGGCTCCATTGCGTGGCCAAGCTGGAGCTACTTGGACCCAAATGCCAGCTGGTTGGTCGCGGCGTGAACCGCATGCGGTGTACTGTCTTGAAGTTGAGAGTACGAACATCGCGCAGGTCCGATTTCCCTCAAGGAGGCACCAATGAGCGACAACGGCAAGCAACCAGGCGATAGCGGCACCACCGGAGACCCGATTGACGTGAAATTCGACCCGAAGGAGTACGACTTGATGGTCGTGCTGGAACAGTTGGAGAGCCTGGAAGAGGAGATGGAGGAACTTGGCGTGACGACGCTGGAAGGCGTGCGCCAGCGCATCGCCGAGCTGCACAAGCAACTCGACGACGCCGAATAACGGGGCCCGGAGCGCACAGCTGTCCGCGACTACGGAGAACGACGGATACCGCGACGCACAGCACACACCCGTGCACCACTACGAAATGATAACGGGCCCCGAGCGCACAGCCGTGCGCCACGACGGTACGCCCGCGATTCTCCGAACATCGTATCTGGGCCAGCGGTAGCGGTTGATTAGCTACCGCTTACCAGGCGCTGGTACGCGACGGGATCGGTGGCGCCCTCGGTGCAGAGAACGAGCGCATGCGTGCTGGCGGTGATGCCGAGTTGCTCGGGTGCGTTTATGGATGCGGGATCGGTGAGCAAAGCCAGCAATCCGGCGAGGCCCGCGGCGCCGGTCTCTCCGGCCACGATGCCCTCTGTCGCCAGTGCCCGCATCGCCGCAATCGCCCACTCGTCATCAATCGCGGCGAAGGTGTCGATGCCATTTGCGAGCAGCGGCCAGGCTACGGCGGATGGCGTGCCGCAGTTCAGACCCGCCATGATCGAGTCGTGGGGGCCGGGCATCGTGACGAGCCGGCCAGCTTCCATCGAGGCCAGCACGCAGGCGGAGTGCGCGGGTTCGACGCCGATGATGCGGACCGGCGGCTGGATGCCTGGCCGGCGATAGTGCTGGACGACAGCGGCGGCCAGCGCGCCAACGCCCATCTGCGCCACGACGAGATCCGGCCCGCGCTCGTTCGCCTGTGCGAGCTGCTCATCCACTTCGGCGAAGATGGTCGAGTAGCCTTCGATGACCCAGCGCGGTATGTCCTCATAGCCCGGCCAAGAGGTGTCGGAGATCACGAGGCAGCGCTCGCTGGCCCGCCGCGCCGCCCGCGCTACCGCGTCATCGTAGGTGCCGTCGACAACCGTGACGGTGGCGCCCTCGCCCTCGATTCCCTCGATACGCGCGGCGGCGGTACCGGCGGGAACGAAGATCTGAGCATCGAGACCCAACAGCGCAGCCATATGCGCAACAGCGCGACCGTGATTGCCATCGGTGGCGGTTGTCAGTGTCAGGGGCAGGAGCGGGCGCACGCGCTCGCGCAGCTCGTCCTGCGTGGCCCAGAGGGCAGGAGCCGCGTCCAGGCGCGCCATCAGGGCGCGATAGGTCGCCCAGGAGGCGCCCAG
>DASYGC010000609.1:0-2363 GCA_036000225.1 Ktedonobacterales bacterium
AGTTCACCGATCCAGCGGGCAATGTGGTGCGCGTCTATCAGCCACGTGGGTTCGCTGATAACTGAGGCCCACGGGGAATTGCACCGCCATGCGGCTCCGCATTGGCACGGAGTTCGCCGGTGGACGCAACGAGCGGTGGGGACGGGATGAGCAGGGTAGCTGTGTAGGGGCGTGCGGGTCATTCGTGACCGGTCATCCGGTCATTTAGGTACGCCCGACTTGCCCCTACCACTCACGCTCGATCTTCGGTGCTAATTTGGCGGTATCGCGCCCGCGCGGGCCAAGTAGCCCGCGTGGGTAGACGACAGGGACTGGCTCGGGGTGAGCTCACACGACGAAAGGCCAGGAAAGTGATGATGGCAGCGACCGAACTCTATACGATCAGCGGGACGCTGACGCCACGCGCGCCGTTCGACTTTGGCAAGACCCTGGCGTTCTTCCGCATGTTCACGCCGATGAACGCTGAGCAAACACTCACCCGCGACACGCTCACCAAGGCGCTCACCCTCGATGGGCGGGCGCTGTGCGGTTCATGCGACGCATGACCCGTGTGTTGAATCGCGCTGGACTTCCATTCCGGTTCAAGGTTGTGAACGACCCCCAGGGCTACACGCGCTGCGACGCGGGCGTACTGTACATCGCTCGATCTGATTATCCGGCGGTCGCCAGCGCACTCGAACGCATCTATTCCGACCTGGTTGAGATGCTGCGGCCGGGAGTACCGGCGTTGACCAAGCCACTGGCCCCAGGACTGGGGTTAGCCGAGGATCCTGGCACGGAGGATAGCTTTGGCATGCACCGCTGTGGGCTGCTGGCCGATGCGCTGATCCGCGCCCACGAGCAGCGCAAACGATCTGTGGAGTCCCGTCTGAGTGTTGTGGCGGAGCGGTTCGCGGAGGCCGGCATCAGTCTGGACGAGCCCTTCTTGAATGCTGGCTCGCGTGATGAATATTCCTTCCAGCCGCAGCCAAACCCCCACATGCGTAGTTCCGGCAAGACGAGACCATCAGTGAGCGGGGCAACTACGTATATCGGCGTGGCAAAAGACATCGGACGGCGGTTGGTTCGCGAGGCGATCTGGCACGAAGAACGGTGCAACTGGATCGGCCCCGAACTGGCAACCGCAACCACCCATGAGCCGGGCGGCACGGTCTACCGGGCGCTCGGCCCTGAGATCTATGCGGGCACCAGCGGCATCGCCTGGTTCCTGGCGGAACTTGCCGCCATCAACGGCGAGGTGGAGACGCGTCGCACCGCGCTGGGCGCGGTGCGCCAGGCACTCTTACGGGCCGATGCGGATCCATCTGTCAAGACGGTGGGCCCGTATACGGGATACATGGGGATTGCGCTGGCTGCGGCGCATGTCGGCACTTTGCTGAACGAGGCGGAACCACTGGAACGCGCGGCGCGATTGGCGCGGCAAGTGCTGGATGGCAGCCAGGGCCAGTACGAGCACGATCTGCTTAGCGGCACAGCGGGCGCGATTGTCGCAGCACTGATACTTTGCGAAAAGCTGGATGATTCCAGGATGCTGGAGCGGGCAACACGGCTCGGAGACGCTTTGCTGCAGACTGCGGTATGCTCTGATGCCGGCATGTCATGGCAGAGTATTGCCGCGCGTGGGCAGCGCAACCTCACAGGCTTCTCGCATGGGGCGGCAGGCATCGGGTACGCGCTACTGGAGCTCTTCCGAGCTACTGGAGTACCGGCCTATCGCGAGACGGCCGAGCGCGCGTACCAGTATGAGCGTTATTGGTTCGATGCGACGGCTGGCAATTGGCCCGACTTCCGCGCCGCGCAGGGTGAGCGGCGCCACAAACGCGATCTGCTGAAATTCGCCGTCTCGTGGTGTCATGGCGCACCGGGAATCACGCTGTCGCGGCTACGCGCGTGGACGATACTCGGTGACGAGCGCTATAAGGCGGAGGCGCTGATCGCGCTACGGACCACATGTGTGATGATCGAAAAGACGCTAAGCGCGAGGACCGGTAACTACTCGCTCTGTCACGGACTGGCGGGTAACGCCGATATCCTGGCCCATGGCGAGCAGGTGCTCGGCAATGAGGCATCTGGCGGATTGGAGGCGGCACGGGCCGTCGCGGACGCTGGTATCGCGGCACATGTCGAGCGTGACATCCCGTGGCCTTGCGGGACGAGCGCCGGAGAGACACCATCGCTGATGCTGGGTTTGGCGGGCATCGGGCATTTCTACCTTCGCCTGCACACTCCTACTGTACCAAGCGTGCTCCTGTGTCAGATAGGAGTGTGCTGTAACTGTTCAGGTCGTGGCGGGAAGAGGGAGTGAGCCGTCGGCGCAGAGCGTGTGCAGGGCGGCGAGCGGGGCGACGCCCTGTTTGGTGAGG
>DASYGC010000610.1:0-6597 GCA_036000225.1 Ktedonobacterales bacterium
AGATCGCCGAAGCGGTGGAGATTTCGCCGAGCACCTTCTTCCGCTACTTCCCAACCAAGGAAGACGTGGCGTTGTATGACGATCTCGATCCGCTGATGTTCGCCGAGTTCGAGGCGCAGCCCGCGGAGTTGAGCCCGATACAGGCCCTGCGCGCCGCGCTTCGTGCGGTCTTCGCGCGGCTGCCCGCCATGGAGATGCAGCAGCAGTGGGAGCGCTCGCGCTTGATCCTCGCGGTGCCGGAGCTGCGCATGCGAGTGTTGGACCAGTTCGCGGGACTGATCCAGGTGGTGGCGGACGTGATGGCCAGGCGCCTGGGGCGCAGCGCTGACGATCTCGCGGTGCGGATGTTCGCCGGGGCCGTGATCGGCGTGGTGCTGGCAGCACTCTTCGCCGTTGCCGACGATCCAGCGGCCGACTTTATGGCGCTGGTGGACGTCAGCCTGGCGTATCTCGAGGCTGGCTTGCCGCTGTGATCGCTTACTGGCTTGCCAGCACCTCTTCGCGCTTCCAGGTTGCCGCTCCCAGCAGCACGATACCGACATCGAGCGCGACCATTGCCAGCACGGCGATCCAGCGTGCCCAGGGCGCCCAGGCGGGCATCGTGAAGGCGAGACCCAGCAGTACGCCGGAGACCGGCACCAGCGCCAGGCTTGAGTAGGTGGAGGCCATGTTGTAGGTGCGCACACGCGATGAAATGACGCTGGCCACCGCCGCTCCGAAGACCGCCACGCAGGGCACCAGCGCCAGCATCACCAGCGCCAGCGCGAGGGGCAGCTGGCTCAGCGCGCCCACACCGACCACCAGGATCACTTCGATCAGGTACGCCGCCTCAGCGAGCACCGCGTACGCCAGAGATGGCAGCACCGCACCGAGCGCCTTGCCCATGAAGATCGAGAGGTTCGTGGCCGGCGAGGCCAGCAGTGGTGTCAGATTACCGTGCTCTTTCTCGCCGGCGAAGACGCCCGCGGCGATGCCGACCGAGCCACTGGCGGGCAGCAACCCAACGATCAGCAGGTAGGTCGCCAACATGCTACCCAGCACTGCGCGGCCGGCTGGTGTCGTGGCGTGGACCGCTGCTGGCGCCACCTGGCCGAAGACGACCAGAATCGGGATGACCAGCGCGAACACCCCGTTGGCCAGCAGGGTCATGGAGTCATGGAGCGACTCGATGGCCGCCCGCTTGGCAATCAGCCAGGTCATCGCCCCATTGCCAGGCGGCACTGATACCTCGGTGGACACTTCCGTCACCTCATCCGCCACCAGACCCGCTTGACGCGCACGTGTTGCCATCGTTCCGCTCACTTTCCGCCGCGATCCGCCGGAGCATCCGCCGTACTCTCAGGACGCCCGGGCGCGGCCGGCGCGACCATCCCCGGCGGGACCAACGGGTCGGGAGCGCCCGCGTATCCGCCGTGCCCATTGGAGGGCGGTGTGTTCCCGCTTGACGATCGGGCAGCGGCACCCGCACCGCGCTGGTCCTGGTCACGCCGCGCTTGCGGCGCATGATGCGTTGCGACACCACTGGGGCTGCCCTCCGCCGCCTCTCGGGTGTACGGATGCAACCCGGCGCCACCTTCGGGCTCTCCGCCTCGCGAGCCGATGCGCTGGGGAGGGCCTGGGGGCGAAGATCCCATTGCGTCGGCGTAGACATCCTCCAGCGAGCGCATCGCGGAGGTGATCGTGACGATGGGCGCGCCCAGGGCCACGAGCCGGGCAATCACCAGGGGATTCACTGTCGTGGGGTCGGAGGTGCGGTACACGAGGCGTGTGCTCTCGGTCTCGCGCTCGGTCGCCTCGGGTGCGCCGTCGAGCCCAAGCACACCGGGGATGGCGCGCAGTGCCGTGCGCGCCTCGGGGCAGGGCGCGGCGAGCTCGACGCGAACTGTCGCTTCGGGCGAGGCGTGCGCGCGCAGCGCGGCGGGGCTATCGTAGGCGGCGATCTGGCCGCGACGCATGATGGCTACCTGATCGGCCAGGCGTTCCGCTTCGTCCAGGTCGTGGGTGCACAGGATGATGCTGCGGCTGGCGTGTTTCAAGTTGACGATCAGGTCGCGGACCGCCCGTGTGGCCAGCGGATCGAGCCCGGAGGTCGGCTCGTCCAGAAAGAGCGCGGCGGGCTCGTGCAACAGCGCGCGGGCCAGCGCCAGCTTCTGCTTCATGCCTTTGGAGAAGCCCGACATGCGCTCTTTGCGGTGGTCGGCCAGCTCGAAGAAGGTCAGCAATTCGTCAATACGCCGGCGGCGCCGGTCCGCTGGGATGCCGTAGATCGCGCCAAAAAAGTCTAGGTAGGAGACTGGGGTCATCTGCTCGTACAGGCCAGGCACATCGGTGACCAGCCCGACATGCGCACGTACGGCGGCGGGCGCGCGGCGCACATCGAAGCCCGCGACCACGGCTGTGCCGGCGCTGGGCGCGAGCAGGCCCGCCAGCATGCGCACCGTCGTGGTCTTCCCCGCGCCATTGGCACCCAGCAGCGCGAGAATGGTGCCGTCGGGCACGTGCAGCGTCACCTGGTCGACCGCGACAAAGCTCCCGAAGCGGCGGCACAATCCATTCGCCTCAATCACCGGTCTGACTCACTTTCGGATTCCACGATACTCACGGGGCAGCCGCGCGGTCTGTCGCGGCGGGCATGCGGTGAAGGTACGCCACTCAGGTGGTCTGGCGCAAGACACGCGGCCCTCAGCGCGAGACTGGCATGCGCGCGACGGTCTCGCCATACAATACCTCGCCCGTCTCGCGAAAGCCCAGGCTGAGGTAGAGTGCGCGCGCTCCACCGTTCTCCGGCTCGTAGCTGATGGCGAGCTGTGCGCAGTCGGGCTGCCGCTTGAGCCCGCGCAGCACTTCTTCCATCGCCGCCCGGCCGTAACCCTTGCCCTGATGTTGCGCATCCACCATCAGCCGCATGATCCAGTACACCGGCTCCTCGCGGCTCAGCCCGTACATCACGAAGCCCACCATCACCTCGTCGGCGTAGATCGCCCGCGGCATCCACTCCGTCTCATAGGCGGCCTGCGCCAGCGAGATGGCATTCGGGGCCACGAAGTGGTGCTGCTCGGGCGTGGTTTCCAGGCTGATACACTCGCGCCAGTTCGCGCGGGTGATATCGCGCAGGGTGATGGTCACGTTCACGCTTCGTTTCCAGCTTCAGCGTTCGCTGTGCGATTCATCTCATGTGGCCGCGCTGATCGCCGGCACTATGGCCGCTACGGTGGCAGCTTGGTCGTCGCGGGCTTGCAAGAGTAGCAAGTACCACCCGAGCGGCGCGAGCAACGACAGTTCAGGCAGATCGAGCGCGGCGAGCGCGACCTCGGCCTGCCCCTCGGCGGGCGCGGTGCCACGCTTGCTCGTGAAGGTCATCAGGGGCAGACCAGCGGCATCCTTCCAGGCCCACTGCGAATGCCAGAAATTCGCCGCGCTCCAGGCGAACTGGCGTTCGGCTGCCAGGTGCAGACTCCCACCGCCGTGCCAGTTCGCCGCGAACAGCGCCACATCGGCGTCTGAGCCGGGCACGCGCACGGTGACGCGCGGGTGCCAGAAGCCCGCGCGCTTGAAGGTCCACTGGCCGTCGGCGGTCTCGGCCTCGGCCAGCGAGCCATGCTGCCAGCGCAGTGCGGCGACGGTGATGTCCCCAGCGCGCAGCTCGTACACCAGCGGCGACTTGCTGGCGCGTGTCCAGATGAGCTCCTGACCGGCGACGGTATTGATTGGTTGCATGAGCTGCCTCCTGATGTTCGCTCAAGTGTGACCCTCTATTCTACGGCGGATTCGCGTTTGCGTTTCGTCTGGCAGTGCATCGAGGGATCATGCTGGCAGCTTGATCGCTCCCGCTCAGGCAAATGTTCCGGTCTGAACTGCTCCTGCACGCTCGTAATAGGCGACGATGACCCCGCGCGACGACGTTTTCACTTCGCGCAAGGTAAAGGCAGCAGCAATGGTGCCTTCGGCAAATAAGCGCTGGCCTGTGCCGAGGGTGATCGGAAAGATCATCAACAAGAATTCGTCCACCAGGTCGTGCTTCAACAGTGTTTGGACGAGATTCGCGCTGCCGTGAACTTGCAGGGCCGGCGCGTCCTGCTGCTTGAGCGTTTGCAGCTCCTGGGCGACATCGCCCCGCAAGAGCGTCGAGTTCTGCCAGTCGAGCTGCTGGAGCGTGTGTGAGGCCACGTACTTCTTTGCAGCATTGAAGCTGGCCGCAGTAGGGTTTTCCTCGCTATTCTGGTACGGCCAGTAGGCCGCGAATACGTCATAGGTCTTTCTGCCAAGCACCAGGTCAAAAGGCGGGCGCAGTTGCTCAGGCATGGTCTGGTCCAGGGAATCGTCAAAGAGCGGCACCGTCCATCCGCCATACGGAAAGGCGCCAGTGGTGTCAGGCTTGTCTGGTTCCTGGATCACGCCGTCAAGCGTGAGGAAAGAAGAGACGATGAGCTTTCTCATAGATGCAATACCTCCTCGGGCATGTCGTGTGACTTCCTTTCGCAGTATCAAGGATGTGGCTCGTGTGGCGCTGGTCGCCTGGCCGTGGAACCGTTGAACAGTGCCTCCGAAGAAGCATAGCAGGTGGACCCGAACAAAACTTCTTCTCGCTTGCTCTGCTTGATGCACAGGGCTACCGCAACGCATTACCAAACACGGTCTCAGATGATTTGGCGCTCCATCGCGACGCAGACGGCGGCCAGTCCTTCTTTGAGGCCGAGTGCGCGAAAGAGCGCCACGCTGCCTCGCCTCATTTCCGTCGCCCGCAGTCTACCGGCGTCGGTGAGGCAGGTGCCAGCAAGCGCCAGCAAGCGCCAGCGGGGACGCGCAGAGATGCGCGTCCCCGCTGGCTATGAAAGGACCTTGACCACGCGGTATACGTCTTGCTGGTGAAGACGTGCTCCTCCAGGGACCGGGCGTCCACCGGAACGGGCGTCCACCAGACGCTCCTACGAAGCGGTATCAATCATCCGAAAGTGGAATTACTCCAGCACGTCGCGGCGCATGGTCAGCACGATGGACACCACCGCGAAGACCAGGCAGTAGCCACCGATCACCAGCCAGGCATGGGTGGCATCAATCGTCGAGAGTGGGGTGATGCCCAGCGCCGAGGCCGGCTTCAAGCCGGTCTGCGGGCCTTTCTCCCCAATGATGGTCGCCACACGTGGCGCGACGATCAAGGAGGGGAAGATGTTGAGCACGGGACCCAGGAAATAGCCGTTCAGGTTCGACCAGAAGGTGTTGTTGGTGAACGCGGCGATCAGCGCCAGTACCACTGAGCCGATGTTGTCGGCGGGAAACCAGCTCAACCCCACGCCCAGGCCGAAGGCCAGCGAGCGGCCCACCACGTTGGCGGCTACGCCCAACAGTAGCGTCGCGCCCATGCTGACCAGCACCGAGACGACATACATCCAGGTGTCGGCCCAGAACTGTGCCGTGGCCGCACTGAAGGCGTTCAGATTGCCCGTGAGGATCAGCAGGTCAATCGTGGCGCCCGCCACATCGATCAGCAGCGCGCCCACCACGACCACCAGCGCCACAATCGCCAGCGCCAGTGTCTTCGCGCCGAGCAGTTGCAGGCGGCCCACGCCGCGGCCCAGCAGGATGCGGATGGTGCCCAGCTGGTACTCCTGGCCGATCACCAGTGCGGTGATGAGCAGCAGAAAGAAGCCGCCGAAGACGCGCAGCACCTGCAGATCACGCTGCGAAACCAGGTAGAGCGCGCTCAGGGGATCAGTCTGCACCCCTTCCTTGATGCCTCTGCCGGCGAGATAGAGCAGATTGGGACCCGCGATGAAGCAGGCCAGCAGAGCCGTCACGATCCAGGTCGTGCGCTGGCGCGTAATCTTGAACAGTTCCCCCTGAAGGATGCCGGGGAAGCTCGGGCGCGCTGTGCGCGTGGCCGGGCTGGCGGCGGGAAGCGCGGTTGCGATGGCGGTGCTCATGAGTTGGCTCCTCTGCCAGAATGGGTGAGTTGCAGGAAGACCTGCTCCAGATCCTGGGAGTACTGGGTCACGGTGTCCGGCGCGTAGCCCGCCTGCACCAGGAACACATTCAGTTCGCGCCCGCGGCCCTCGGGCGCGGGAGTGATGATGGTGTTGTCGTGATCCAGCCGGGCAGTCGTACCCCAGGGCTGCGCGCGCAGCAGCGCCAGCGCCTCGCCCGGACGCTCCACACGCACCACGAACTCGCCGTGGCCGCGCACCAGATCCTCGACGGTGGACTCGGTCACCAGCTTACCCAGGTTGATGATGGCGACTCGCGTGCAGATCTGCTGGACCTCGCCCAGCACATGGCTGGAGATGAAGACGGTCTTGCCCTGGGCGGCCAGTTGGCGCAGCAGATCGCGCATCTCGACGATGCCCGCTGGGTCCAGCCCGTTGGCCGGCTCGTCCAGGATCAGCAGATCGGGGTCTTGCAGCAGCGCGATGGCCACACCCAGGCGTTGCTTCATGCCCAGCGAGTAGGTCTTCACCCGGTCGCGCTGGCGCTCGCGCAGATTCACCAGTTCCAGCACCTGCTGGATGCGTCCGGCGGGCACGCCACCCAGCACGGCGGCCACCGCGCGCAGGTTGTCGCGTCCGCTCATATAGGTGTAGAGCGCGGGCGTCTCAACCAGCG
>DASYGC010000611.1:0-8247 GCA_036000225.1 Ktedonobacterales bacterium
CTTCCACGCCGCGTACAATCGCGCGGTTTCCGCCTGGCGCCGGGGACGCCTGATCCAATGGCACTCGCTGGACCGGCCACGACCTATCACAACTGGCTGGCAGGCGGCGCCGTCTTCGATGGAAGATCAGGTGATCGAGGCGCACGCGCTACAACAGGCGCTCGCGACGTTGTCGCCGGCGGATGCGGCCTGCCTGACCCTCATCGCCGTTTACGATTTCACCGCGGCGGAGACCGGCGCGATCGTCGGCGCGTCCGCCGCGGCCATTACGAAACGCTATGCGCGCGCCAGGCAGCGCCTGCGCGCTGCCTATCTGGCACAGAATCCACCGCCAGCGGAGAGGCCACTGCCATGACGACGACCCAGCATTCCGCGACTCCCGCCTGTTCCCCATTCGCGCCGCTGCTGCCGCTGGCCTCGCGCCACCTGCTCGACGGCGACCAGGAGACTCGACTACGCGCGCACGCCGCCGTCTGCGACCACTGCCAGGCGGAGCTGGCCCTCTACGAGCGCCTCGATAGGGGAATGCGGCAGCTAGATAGCGCGCGCCAGCAGGCGCTGCCGCCGCTTACCGTCGAGCAGATCGCGCGCACGCTGGCCACCGGTCGCGCCAGCGGCGCCGCACCGCGCGCGCCTTCGCCTGACGTGGTCCCGGCGCCGCCGCGAATCCGCGCGCGCCGAGGCCTCCTGAGCAGTCTGGCCCCGTACGCCGCCGTCGCGGTGCTGCTGGTGCTCGCGCTGGTGATCTTCGGCCTTCCGGGCGTGCTCCGCGGCTCCCGATCCGGGGGTGGCGGGGGCATCCCGCTCGCGAAAGATGTGCAACTGACTGGCATCGCGATGCTGCCGTCGGGCACTGGCTGGGCCATTGGCAGCGATGCCAGCCGCCACGGTGCGCTCTTCCAGCGGGTGGCGGGGCGGTGGCGCGCCGTCAGCCTGCCGCGCGGTGTGCCAGCACCGGTGAGCTTGAACAGCATCGCGCTGAGTTCCGCGACCGAGGGCTGGATCGTCGGTGAATCGCTCGCGGGAGCTGGCGCGAACACCAGCGTGCTGCTGCATGAGCGCGCTGGCGCCTGGTCGGTGGTCTCACTCACCTTTCCGGCCGCGCTGACGCGCGTGGTGATGCGCACGGCGAGCGATGGTTGGGCGGTCGGGACGGCGCGGGATCAGGAAGGCGTGCTGCTGCACTACGATGGGCTCACCTGGACGCGTGTCCACGATGTCGCGTTTGTTGGCGTCCAACTCAACGGCGTGTCCGCCATCGCGCCCAACAACGTCTGGGTCACGGGCCGGCTCGCGGACCTCTCCAGCGTGATCCTGCACAATGATGGCAGCGGCTGGCGACAAGACGGCGGACTTGATCTCTCGGAGGCCGCGCTCGCCAGCATCCAGATGCTCTCCGCGAGCGAGGGCTGGGCGGTGGGAGGCTACTGCACCTGCGGCCACTCGCGCGATGTACCGACCAGCACTCTGAGCGGCGCGCTGATCCTTTACTACCATGCTGGCGTCTGGGCGTTCCAGACCGCCGCGCTTCAGGCCAGCACCTCCCCCGAACCCTTCCTGGGCGGCGACCTGTTGGCGGTGTCCATGATCTCGCCAACCGAGGGGTGGGCCGTCGGCGTCGGCAGCACTATCGTGCACTACTCGCTGGGCAGTTGGTCGCCGGAGGCCAGCCCCAGCCGTCTGCCACCAGGCGCGACGCAACCCTCGCCCTCGCTGCTGGGCATCGCGATGGTGTCGGCCACCCAGGGTTGGGTCGTGGGCGATCAGGGGACACTGCTGCGCTTCGACAACGGCGATTGGGAAGCCGATTGAGCGTGGCGAGCAAGGCATGCGTCGCGCCGCGTCAGGTATAATGCTGGTCGGAACACGGCGTTCCCGCTCGTGGGGGCACCTCGCGAGTAGCAGCGCAACACCATGCGCGACCAGAGAACGCGTGGCCGGCCACCCGGCGCGGCGGCCCAGCCACGCTCGCCTGAAGGAGGCGTTTTCGCTGTGGCACAGACCAAAGATTTGACGCTCGAACAGGCTGTCAAGCAATCGCCGCGCAAGTGGGTGTATCTCTTCGCCGAGGGCAACGCGACCATGCGCGATCTGCTGGGCGGCAAAGGCGCCGGCGTCGCCGAGATGACCAATGCTGGCCTGCCCGTGCCTCCCGGCTTCACCATCACCACCGAGGCCTGCAACGCCTATTACGACGACGGCAAGCAGTTCCCCAAGGGCCTGTGGGACCAGGCGATGGCCGCGCTGCGAGCCGTCGAGCACGCTACCGGCAAGCGGCTGGGCGATGTCACCAATCCGCTGCTGGTTTCGGTGCGCTCGGGCGCGAAGTTTTCGATGCCAGGCATGATGGACACCGTGCTGAACCTGGGGCTGAACGACGAGACGGTGCAAGGCGTAATCGCCGCCAGTGGTGACGAACGCTTCGCCTACGACGCCTATCGCCGCTTCATCCAGATGTTCTCGAAGATCGTGCTGGATGCCAAAGCCGAGGCCTTCGAGCATACCATCGAGCAGTATCGCCATCGCGCGCATGCCGCCACCGACGCCGACATCCCCGCCGATGCGCTCAAGCGCATGGTCGAGGAGTTCAAGAACATCGCGCGCAAGGCTTCGGGCCGGCCCTTCCCCGAGGAGCCGTACGAGCAGCTCAAGCTGGCGATCGAGGCGGTCTTCGCCTCCTGGAACAACAAACGCGCCATTGACTATCGCAATTTCAACAAAATCGATCACCATCTGGGCACGGCCGTTAACGTGCAGACGATGGTATTTGGCAACCTGGGCACCACCAGCGCCACCGGCGTCGCCTTCACGCGCAATCCCTCCACGGGAGCCAAAGAGCTGTACGGCGACTACCTGGTCAACGCCCAGGGCGAGGATGTCGTCGCCGGCATCCGCAACACCTCGCCCATCAGCCACCTGCGCGCTGAAATGCCCGAGGTCTACAAGCAGTTCAACCAGATCGCGCACCGCCTGGAAGCGCACTACCGCGACGTGCAGGATCTCGAGTTCACCATCGAGCATGGCAAACTCTACATGCTGCAGACGCGCGCGGCCAAGCGCACCGCCGCCGCCGCCGTCAAGGCCGCCGTGGATATGGTGCGCGAGAAGCTGATCTCCGAGGAGGAGGCGATCGGCCGTGTCACCCCCGAGCAGGTGGTGCAACTGCTGCTGCCGCGCTTCGACGAGGCGGAAACCAAGCGGGCAGCAGACGCTGGCAAGCTGCTGGCCAGGGGCGTCAATGCCTCGCCGGGCGCCGCCGTCGGCAAAGCGATCCTCGACGCGGACCGCGCCGAAGCCGCCGGCAAAGCGGGCGAGCAGGTCATCCTGGTGCGCCAGGAGACCAGCCCCGACGACGTACATGGCATGCTGGTCGCCAAAGGCGTGCTCACCAGCCGCGGCGGCACGGGCAGCCATGCGGCGGTGGTCGCGCGCGGGCTGGGCCTGCCGGCGGTGGTCGGCTGCGAGGGCATCCGCGTGGACTACGAGAAGCGCGCCTTCTTCGTCGCGAGCGGCAACCAGGTGATCCATGAGGGCGACGAGATCTCGATTGACGGCACCACCGGCAGTGTCTACCAGGGCGCCATCCCCACCAAACCCGCGAACTTCGAGCAAGAGAAGGACCTGCAAACGCTCTTGGGCTGGGCCGACCGGCGACGCAAGCTGGGGGTGTGGGCCAACGCCGACTATCCGCGCGATGCCGAGCGCGCCGTGCTCTTCGGGGCCGAGGGCATTGGCCTGTGCCGCACCGAGCACATGTTCATGGAGCAGGAACGCCTGCCCATCGTCCAGGAGATGATTCTGGCCGCCACGCCCAAAGAGCGCAAAGCCGCGCTCGACCAGCTCTTGCCGTTCCAGCGCGCCGACTTCGAGGGCATCTTCCGCGCCATGCGCAATCCCAAAACCGGCGCGGGCTACCCGGTCGTGATCCGGCTGATCGATCCGCCGCTCCACGAGTTTCTGCCCAGCTACGAGGAACTTTTGGTCGAGGTGACAAAGCTGGAGACGTCGGGCAAGCACCCGCGCAAGCTGGAACGCCAGCGCAAGCTGTTGCAAGCGGTGGCGGGCATGCGCGAGATGAACCCCATGCTGGGCCTGCGCGGCTGCCGGCTGGGGCTGCTCTATCCCGAGATCAACGTGATGCAGACGCGCGCGATTCTGGAGGCGGCGGCCATCGTCGCCAAAGAGGGCATCGCGCTGCAGCCCAAGATCATGATCCCGCTGGTGGGCCATGTCAACGAGCTGCGCGAGGTGCGCCGCCAGCTGGAAGCCGAGGCCAGGGTGGTGGCCGGTGAGTCGGGCGGCAACATCGCCTACAAGTTCGGCACGATGATCGAACTGCCGCGCGCCGCGCTGACGGCGGGCCAGATCGCCGAGGTGGCTGACTTCTTCAGCTTCGGCACCAACGACCTGACACAGACGACCTTCGGCATGAGCCGCGACGACGCCGAAGGCAAGTTTCTGCTCAAGTATGTGGAGGGATTGGACGAGCCGGGGCTGAGCGAGCCGGTCAAGATTCTCCCGGCCAATCCGTTCCAGACACTGGACCGCGACGGCGTGGGACGGCTGATCCGCATCGCGGTCGAAGAAGGCCGCAAGACCAACAAGCACCTGGAGGTGGGGATCTGTGGCGAGCACGGCGGCGACCCGGACAGCATCGCCTTCTGCAACGAGGTGGGGCTGGACTACGTCAGCTGCTCGCCCTTCCGCGTCGCGGTGGCGCGGCTGGCGGCGGCGCAAGCCGCGCTGGCTGCCACCGAACGCGACAAGTAGGAACGACGCTGCGCTCCGGCCTCGTTATGCCGTTCATGCGGTGTGGCGACGCGGCGCGACGGGCATACGCTCGGCGGCGCGGGATCTGGCGACGGTTCCCGCGCCATGTCCCTACCATCGCCTGGTCAATCACGGCTGAGGCGGCTCGATCGGTTGCCCCCGCTGGTCCATGAGTTGTCGCAGATAGCGTTCATAGGCATCGCCTGCTACCGCCAGCAGCACAACTTCGGTCGCGGGCAAGTTGGCCCGCCAGAGCCACTCCACATTGATCCAGAACCCTGGTAGAACCTGCGCATGGTAGGCACCGGCGGCGTCCAACGGCATCAGCTGGTAGGCGCCGCGCGCGTCGAGTTGGTAGAACTCGGCGCGTTCCGTGTCAGGATCGATGAGCCAGTATTCAGGGATGCCCGCGCGCTGATACTCATAAAACTTGTCACCCCGGTCGCGGCCAATGCTTTCCGGCGAGATGATTTCGACCACGAGGTCCGCGGGGCCATCCAAATAGGTGCGCTTGAGCCTGTCGAGATGATCCTGGGCAAGAAAGAGCACGTCCGGCTCACGTCCCGAGCTAGACAGCTTCATCTGGAATGGCCCATCCAGCACAACACCCAGCGAATACAATTGCGCGAAGGTATGGAGCACGGCGACCAGAAAATTCGCAAGCAAATGATGGCGCGCGCTTGCGGGGCTGGCCATGACGACCCTCCCATCCACCCATTCCGCTAGCGTGTCTTCGTCAGCCCACTCGAGAAACTCATCGTACGTCATGCGAGCTGCCTGTTGCGGGTCGGCCAGGAGCCAGGACAGCAGTTGCCGCCGGAGCTCGGGTGGAATCTGCCCCAGTGGCGGGGTGTCGGAAGAGTGAGATGTCGTCATGATGATGGGCCTCGCTGGACACGACGTGAGCTGCCGCTGCGCAATTATAGCAGCCCACGACGGTACCCATCGCGGGATCAGCGCGCGGCCACCGTTTACGCCTGCATGAGCACGCCGGCGGAGCGCTCCTGCTGCTGGCGCAGCCAGGCCACCAATGTGCGCATCTGCTCGATGACGCCAGCCACCACCTCGGCATCGCGCCCATGTGCTCCGCGCAGGCCCTGCTGGATGCGCTGCGCCGCCGTCACCGTATCGCGCAGCACCACGCGCAGGCCATCGGCCAGCTGGCGATACTCACCGCCCGAAAGCGTAGCCAGCGGTCCGCTGACAGGTCCACTTATCGGCGTGGCTGCCGCAGGCGCCATGACTGAGAACGCCAGCCCGATGGCCGCCATGCGCGGATCGGTGCGGCGCAGTGCCAGCGCATAGCGCGCCAGAGTGGCCTCCAGTGGCAGAGTCACGCCCGCCAGCCGGTCCAGCGCGAGTTTCAGCGTCAGCGCCGTGGGAGCATGCCAACCGCGCAGCGTCTTCTGCTCCTCGGTGCACACGCGGATCAGACTGCTCAATCCCTGGTCCAGTCCCGCGCAAATATCGCGCAGTTCAACCGGCGGCTGCACGCTGCCCATCTCCACCAGCAGCGCCGGCAGATCCCGCATCAACGCCGTGCGCATCTGCAGCGCGAAGTCCGAGCTCGCCGCCTGCGTCACCACCTGCCGCCATCCCCTGACGCGATCCACCAAATTCAGCATCTTCGGCCTGTCCTCCCTGTCGCTGCCGCCGCTCCGCGGGTTCACATCGTCTGCATACCTATTCTCAGGCTGGCAGCCGAGTGCGGTAATCCGCCACTGCTGGGCGGCACACCCCTCGGTTTGAGCATGCTGGTTCGCGGCGATCGCGAGACAGGAGGTCACTGGACATAGGGGGAACCAGGGAATCTACGGTGCCACTGCCGCTGCCCCCAGCGCTCAGTGCGCCGGACGGGCGACGACAGTGTGAACCAGTGCACCGGCAAGCCGCTCATGATGCTGGCGCAGCCAGGCTACCAGCGTCTGGGTCTGCTCGATGGCGCCGGCCAATGTCTCGCCATCGGAGCCCCGAGCACCCTGGATCGACTGTTGGACGGCCCGTGCCGCCGTCATTGCTTCGCGCAGAACGCCGCGCATTTCGTCCGCTATCTGCCGGCACTCATGCCCATCCAGGGTAGCCAGCGGGCTAGACGGTGTTTGGAAGGGGCCGGACGACTCCACACCACTACTCCGCCCAACCGATGACATCCGTGGATCGCTGCGGCGGAGTTCAGCGGTGTAGTGGGTCAGCGCGGATTCCAGTGGCACGAGCACACCTGTGACGCGATCCAACGCCAGCCTCAGCGCCAGCACACGATGCGCCCGGCGCGACCGCAACTCGCGCTCTACCTCGTGGCACACTGACCTCAGCGTGCTCAACTCGCGGTTCAAGCCTGAACTCAGCTCGCGCAAATCAGCCGGGTTCAGGGCCCGGATCTCCATTGCCAGGGTGGTCAACTCATCTTGTAGGACATCGCGCACCTGCCGGCCAACTGGAGAGTTGGCTGCTCGGCTCACCCCTCGCCCGAGGGCCGTGATCCATTCGACGAATCTTGCCATGATGTGTGCCCCTCCCCGTTCCAGGGATACGCCTGACTCCGCTCCGTCCAGGTACTCGGTTCGTGATAGGTTGTTCGCATTGGGACATTAGAGTCTGGCGGCCGCCTGGCCATGATACGAATGCCCACCATCTGGATAACCCGCTCGCCTTACACTTATCGATAGGCTACCGCGTGCGCCAGCCAGATGCGCGTCTGATTCGGTACTCGTACGCGACGGTACGAGTACGAATCGAGACGCGTACACGACGGTACCCGTACGCGATCGGACGCGCATGGACGGGTATGAGTGAGCACAATTCAAAAGCATATGATTGCCTACCGGCCTCTGATGTCTTATACTGAAGGTGTGACGACACAGAGCGCGAGGTGAGGCATGGCCAATCGACACCCGCTGGTGATTCTTCTTCAGGAGATTCGCATGCGGCACGACACATCTCAGCTCGTGGTGGAGACGTGCATGCGGATTCCCGTGAATACACTGCGCCACATCGAAAAGAACCGTCGCGCGCTGCCAAAACTGGAGCAAGGCCTGGCCGGGTGGGTAAAACGCTTCCTGGACTGCGTGCATGCCACGCCCCAGGAACGCGCCACCACAATCGAACTGATGTCGCGTCAGGTACTGCGGGAACTGAGCGAACTGCTAGACGACACGGAGGACCGCCAACATGGTGACCCGATCTAAGCGCGGGAATAGAAATGGGGATGGGCGGCTATGAGTGGTGCCGTGAGCTGGCCAGATACGATGCTTCGCGATATCGTCGAGGCTTCACGCATTTCGCTGGGACGTGTCTCAGCACATGAGATTGATGTGACACCCCAAGCGACGAACTGGCGACTGGTGCAGGACTGGATCACTGAAGTCGAACGGTCGTTGAGCGGCACTCGTACCGATGGACCTATGCGGCGCGTTGCACCGTTTCCTCTTACCGGTCGCGAACTGAGAGCATTGCAGGTGGCTGTGGATGAGATAGTCA
>DASYGC010000612.1:0-1671 GCA_036000225.1 Ktedonobacterales bacterium
CCCGTCGACTGCTGGCCGGACTGAAGTACTTCCTCCCCAGGCTGAAGAAGATCTGAGCTGACTCGGCCTATCGTGACCAAGAGTTGGCGGACTGGTGGAATCCCTCATCTGTCATCTTGGGGCGATGCGCGATGATTTCCCGATTGGCTCCATGCGGGCAGCGTTTTTCGCTCCTCGCGGGATGAACGATGAGTTCAGGATTCCCAGCAGCCGAACACCATTGCACAATATGATCCTTTCCCAAGATGACAGATGAGGGATAATGCGTCGTTCCTCAACTTACATTTTAACCAAGAGCGAGTGGCCGACACCCCGGAGGATTGTCAGCATGAGGTCGAACAGGCGAAGAGACGCATGGGTTAAGGCGTCAATTTGACCGCTGGGAAGCGTTTGGCAGGCGGAGAGCGCTTGCCTCTGGGGCGTCCCGGCGACCGTCCACAGGGTTTTGGCGCGTTCACGGGGCTGCCCAGGTGCGGCAGGACGTGCGAAAAGCCCCGTCGCACCCGTGCTGGTGTGCGGCGCTCAGCTGGCAGGGGTGGCTGCCAGGGCAAGCGCACATCGGCGACCGCGTCGCGCGCCAGGCGGAGGTGCAGGTAGGCCAGGATCAGCAGCCATGTCCAGCGATCAGCGGCGGCCGGTGAGCGCAGTTTGGGCGCTGTCCACCGCAGCGTTTGCTTGAAAAAGCGGAAGGTATGCTCAATCGAGAACCGGGCGGTGTAGGCCTGCCACACCTCCGCCAAATCGGGTGGAGTGGGCCCAGACCACCAGAACCACAGTGGAATGGGCGTTTTGGTGGGGCGCGGGAGGCGTTCGACCTCGAGACGGATCAGCGTCCCACGGACCAGCGGTCGCGGGCGCCGCGTGCCGCGCGTGGCGTGGTGCTGTGGAACCGCATGCAGCCCGCTCCAGGCCTGGAGACAGACCCGTCCGTACCCAGCATCGGCGCTTGCCCATGTAGCGCCTGGCGCGGGCCACGTTGCTGGGTCGTCGCAGGCAAACTTGGCGCCATGCCGGCGCGGCCGTCCTGTCGGCGGCTGGGAAGTGGGGTCGGCGTAGAAGCAGCGCCCGGCGCGCAAGCGGACGAGCAGACCGACGTGCTGGTCGGCCAAAGCCTGGCTGAGTTGAATCGGTTCGTAGCCCGCGTCCAAGGTAAAGATGGGGAGAGCCGTGGCGGGGGGCGCCTGCTCCAGCCAAGAGCGAATCTGCGCGGCCGCCACTAGGTTCACGTTCTCGCCAGGAATGATCCTGCGGACCCGCAGTGGCGCGGTCCAACTCGTGCAGCGCGGCGGCAACTGCACGAGCCAGGAGTAGTTCCAACCAGCCACAATGGGCTGGCCATGGGAATGTCGGGAGGGATGGTGGTAGAAGCCGCGATCTGGGCTGGTTTCCGCATCACAGCGTGGCCAGACACTCGCGTCGACGGCATACCACGTCGTCGTCTGCGGTTCCAGTTGATACGAGGCCACCAGGCGCTCGAGGCGCGTCAGGTCCATCGTCCCGGCGTTGAGCGCGTCATAGAGACTGCCCCATCCGCGTTGGCAGTGGGGCGACAGGCTCAGATGCGCGGGCGTTTCCATCGTTGGCACGCTCAGTACAGCGTCGAGCGCCTCGAAGAGGGCATCGAAGAGGGCATCGCGCCGACATCCAAAGAGCGTGTACACTTGGTGACGG
>DASYGC010000613.1:0-2307 GCA_036000225.1 Ktedonobacterales bacterium
GATGCCGGTGTTGGTCACGAACGGCCCGTCGGGCGCACATGGAGCGATCGTCTCGATGCTTTGGCGGAAGCGCGCCATGCGTCCCGGCACGTCTAGCGGCTCAGGTTGCGAGAGGCTGGGGAAGAGGGTGCGGACGACTGGCTGCACCGAGCTGATGGCCAAACCATGCGATGCGGCGAGGGCCAGTTGCTCCGCGACGCGATCGCGATCGAGCTTGAACTCGCAGATCTCGATGGTATCGACGCCGAGCCGCGCGTATGTCTCGACGTCACGTTCGTAGCTCCAGGGGTTGGTTGTAAACTCGCTGACGCCAAACTGATACGGAACCTCGCTCGTCATTTTTGCTACCTCGGAGGCTCCGGACTTTGCCGTTGCCTCGCTTTCGTTTACTTCCGGCCCGCTTCATCGCTGGGAACAGGCCCGACCGGAATCACTTATCTGGTTCGACCTTGCAGAGTGGGCACGCCGCGACCTGACGTACCGCGCGGCGACAGGTCGCGGCGTAGCGGCGGCGCGCGCCGCGAGCCCCTGCGCCTGGCCAACACATTCTCGCGCTCGGCAGTCAGATAATCTCCCGTACGCGCCGCCAGCGCCTGGATTGTCAGGCCCGGGTTCGCCGAACCCTGCGTGGGAAGAATGCTGCCGTCACAGATGAATAAGTTCGCGATATCGTGTGATTGGCCGAATCCATCAACGACCGACGTGGAGGGATCCGCGCCCATGCGCGCGGCGCCGACCAGGTGCGCGTAGCGCGCTTCCTGGACTACCTCCTCGGCGCCGGCCGCCCACATCACGTCCTCCGTCGTCTTACGGCCAAAAGCAATGAGTTTTTTGTCGTTGTCATGCAGAGCGAACGTGATTTTGGCCACAGGCAATCCAAATCGATCCTTCTCGTCGGCGAGCTCTACGCGGTTGTCCTCCCAGGGGAGAATTTCGCCGAGCACGCCGAACGCCGCCCAGTGGTTGTAGTCCATCATTACGCGGCGCATTTCCCAGCCCCAGGCGCCCTTGGCCGCGATCATCTGCTTGGCGAAGCCAATTGGCAGGGGGCCGACGGTCTGGATAGCGAACCCGCGCACGAAGTCGCGTTTGGGATCCGTTTCATAGAACTCTTCAGTGAGGGCGTTGGCGGGTGGTCCCTTGTACATGCGGATGAGGTCCGGAAAGCGCCCCAGCACCACGTTGCCGGCCTGGGCCATCAGGTATTTGCCGAGGGCGCCGCTCGAATTCGCCAGGCCGCTCTCAAAGCCAGGGCAGGCGGAATTGAGCAACAGCCGAGGCGTCTCAATGGCGTACCCGCAGACGATCACCACCTTTGCCTTCTGCTCGACTTCACGCATCTCGGCATCGAAGTAGGTTACGCCGGTGGCGAGGCCGTGTGACCCCATGTTGACGCGCGCGACCATGCAGCGATCGCGGATCTCGGCGCCGTGTCCGATCGCGTCGGGGACATGGCTGACCAGGGTGCTTTGTTTGGCCCCGACTTTGCAGCCCTGGATACAGAAGCCCCGATAAATACAGTGCGGGCGGTCGGCGTGTGAGCCGGCGTTGATGGCGACGGGCCCGCCAATGCTGACACGTACGCCAAGCCGCGTGCAGCCGCGCACCAGGGCATCGCTCACGCCCGCCGTGGGGTGGGGGCCATACGGGTAGCCGTGCGGGTGGCCCCAGGGGAAGTAGGGTGGCCCCGAGACGGGGATCTCCCTCTCCATCAGATCGTAATATGGCTGCAGATCCCAGTAGGAAATCGGCCAGTCGGCGCCGAGGCCGGTGTCCGTAAACACGGTGAAATCCGACGGATGGAATCGCGGCGCGAAAGCCGCCCAATGCACCGATCCGCCGCCGACGCCGTGCCCGCTATTGTTGGCGCCAAACACCAGGGGATTCGCGCCGCCCGTAACGCGCAGGTCATTCCAATATAGTTTGTGTGAGCCGGCCTCGTCGCTAACCCAGTCACGTTCCGTGTCCCAGAATGGCCCAGCCTCGATGCCCACGACACTGAAACCGGCCCGCGCCAGGCGCTGCAACAGCACGCCGCCCCCCGAGCCGACGCCGACAATGCAGACATCGATCTCCTGGTCGGCGGGGTAGCGGCGCATGGGCACGTCCAGCTTTTGCAGCGACCCCAGCATGTGGGTATCCGGCTTCGCTCGTTTCAGGGAACCGCCAATCGGCGCGTGCAAAAGATCTTGCTTCAATGGGTTCCTCCCTCGCCGCCGGATTGTTTCTCGCCTGGGTGTGAGGGCGACCGGCCATTCGAGGTATCGCCGGTCGAGAGCGCGTTCGGCGGTGGCGCCCAAGCATAGC
>DASYGC010000614.1:0-1599 GCA_036000225.1 Ktedonobacterales bacterium
CGAGATTCAGGCGCAGGAGCATGTTCGGCAGCGGCTGGCACGGCGTCTGCATGATGGCACGACACAATCGCTGGCCACTGTCTTTATGGCGGCCGAGCTGTGTGAGCAGTTGATACCAGCGAATCGGGAACGTGCGCTTGAGCAGCTTACGAAGCTGAAAGCAGACATCAAGACCGCTATCCTGGAGACGCGCAAGCTGATCTTTGAATTGCGACCGATGACGCTGGACGACCTTGGGCTGGTAGCCACGCTACGCCGCTACGCCACCGACCTCGCCGGCGCGCGCGCGATGCATATCACCGTCTCTGTGCCAGGCGGTGAGCAACGCTACCCAACCTCCATTGAAACGCCGATCTTTCGCGTCGCGCAGGAGGCGGTGGTCAACGCCATTGACCACGCGCGGGCCAGCGCCATCGAGATCACTGTCCTCACCAGTCCTGACGGATTGCGATTGATCGTCAAGGACAATGGACACGGCTTCGACGTTGAGTCCGCGCTCACACGCGCGCGGGCCCATGAAACATGGGGCATCGCCAGCATGCTGGAACGGGCCGAATTACTGGGCGGCTGGCTCAAGATTGAAAGCGCCCCTGGGATGGGAGCCCGCGTCGAATTAACCGTTCCCGCCTAATGGGAGAAAATTCCCCTTCGATTTTGCGAAGTTACTGGTGACGACGGCCTGCGTTTTGCAATCGAGAGCGGATGTGTTCGGATCCACACTCGCCTGTTGTGTGTGATCTCTCATATCCGCCAAATGGGCCATGCCGCTTGGTGGTTTGTACGCAAAGGTGTATCCTGGCGCCGAACCACCGATCGCGTGTACGTATCGGTGCGGAGCCGAGAGCCGCAGTACTCCGGCATGCTTGTAGCCATCTCATTTGGGGGTGGTCTGTGTTGGGTGGCGCGTGGACGGGTGGCAGAGCATGCTATTGATTCCGGCAGCGCGTCGCAGCTGTGCTTCTTTTCAAGAGGGGAACGTCATCATGCTGGACCGCTTGTTTGGCCGCGATCGTGGCCAGGGTCTCGTCGAGTACGCGCTGATTATCGCGCTGGTCGCCATCGTCGTGATCGCCGCACTCATTCTGCTTGGCCCGCAGATCGCCTCGATCTTCAAGAACATCAACAACAACCTTTAATCAGGAAACGGTTCATGTTCCGAAGTGCCGGCGTCGCCCACCAGCGCGCCGGCGCCTCTCATGTCTGCTCACAGCCTCGGGCCGCTCGCCGGTAATCCATGTGGACGCGCCCGATCATCCTCAGCAGAGACGCCCGCCAAGCGTGAACACGAGGCCATCTGGTCGCATCGTCCCTGCTCGGTAGCCGCAGAACAACGCGCGTCCTTGGATATCCCTGGCGCATAGCGTCCGCTCCAAGAGCAGCGCCTATCCTATCCGTTTCGCACATCTCAGTTGTGCGCGTCCGCAGTCACCGCGCGCTCACACGCCGGAGTCTCCGCTCCGTGGCGTCGCACGTCGCAGGAGGTTTTCGTCATGGCTAACCCAAGTCGCCCGCCGCGCACGCGCGCCTCTGGTGGGCGGACTCTCATGCTGCTGGGCGTGTTATTGGCGCTGGCCGCCGGCGCAATCGTCATCTACATCG
>DASYGC010000615.1:0-3153 GCA_036000225.1 Ktedonobacterales bacterium
CAGTGCATAACAGATTCTGGCGCGCGACGATGACCGCCAGGCGCATGAGGTGGGTCGAGTCCGTCCAACACAACGCGCTAGGCTGGCGGCGCCAGCTCCACGAACGTGCCGGGCTCAGTGGCTTCGGTCAGCAGGCGCAGCGCGCGGCGCAAGACACCACGCTGGGCATCGCGATCGCCGGGCGCGCCGACGATCTGGGAGTTGGAGTTGCCGGTGAAGAGGGTGCGCGGGGCCCGCACCAACTGCGCGGGCCGGCGCAGGGCCGCCAGATAGATGGTCGGGATGCCCCGCGCCTCGAGCGCGCGCGCGACCAGTCCCACGGACTGGTGGCAGATGGGTCAGACGGGGACCAGCACCACCGCGTCAGCGCGTTGCAGCGCCACCTGCTCGACCAGCGCGGGCGCCAGCCGCTCGAGAACGCCGGCCCAGTCGGGATTGTAGCCCATGAAACTGAAGTGCAACGGGGTCAGCACGCCAATCTCGCCGGCCGCGGCCAGTTCGCGCAGCCGGTCAAGCGGAAACACGCTGTTGCGGTCGGCCAGCGCCGCCGCGCTGTCGTAGTGCTCGTGGGCCACACTGGTCGCCGTGAGGTCGGTGTCCACGGGCAGACCGCGCCACGAGAGGTCGCCCAGCGGGTTGGCGGCGTCAAATGGCGCCTGACCGGGTGCGGAGACACCCGCGCTGCCGACCAGGCAGAGGCGCGCCTGTCGTAGATCGGCTGGCGGCGGGGCCCAGGGCACGGCGTCCTCGGTGAGGTTCAGCCGGGGATAGGTGCCGTACGCCTGGCGCCAATCCTTGCGCCGCATGGCATCACCGGCGGTTGCCAACCAGGTGGTCAGCGTAGCTCGTTGTTCCTCCAGATGTGGGGACAGCATTTGCCGCCGATCATCGTCGGGCGTTGACACCGTTATCGCCTTCCTTCGCCGTGTGCTGGCACCATCACATCACACATCCAGCGCAATACTTCACAAAGTATAGCACAGGGAGGTGTCCATTCGCGTTTCGGCCAAACGTTGTAGGCTTCAGGGATCGCATCCGCCGAGTGCGCGCGCATGCGCTACCAGGGCTACGCGCGGTGGCAATGGTCGCGCCCGGTGAAGGCTGGGCGGTCCGGCGTCGGCGGCACGCTCATTCAGTGCCTCAACGGCATGTGGGATCAGCAGATGCGCGCCGCGTGGTAAGCCCGCGCGGCGCCACATGGACAGCGTGGCCAAGCATCTCGCGCCCCGCTGGCAATTGCTATGTGGCAGGCTGGCGTGCGCATAGTAGAGGCAGGGACTGAAACGCGCGAGCGGACGCAACCCCATGCGCGATTGGCATCGCGCGGCCCCGAGCGCATTTTCATGCGCCACTACGGGAGCGATGATGGGATCGTGAGCGCATACCCATGCGCCACCACGAAGCGAAGGCAAGCAGGCAAGTAATGCGGGCGAACACGACCGGGCGGAGGGTGCGGCAGCAAGCTGCCGCATCGCCGGCGTCGCCAATGGTGCAAGTGACCACAGCGCGCGCGGAGGCGCCGTGGTCGACGGCACTGGCGCCGGCGGCGCGACGCGAGTTGGAGCTGCCTGGGCTGGAGGCGCTGCCTGATGGGGCGGTGGATGTGGTGGTGGTGGGAGCGGGCGTGACGGGTCTGAGCGCGGCGCTGGCCGCGCGCGCCGCGGGCGCGCAGGTGGTGATGCTGGAGGCCGAGCCAGCGATCGGGCGCGGAGCCACAGGCCGCAACGCGGGCATCCTCAGCGCCGGCATCAACATGGGCCTGACCGATCTCCCGGCCGCTAGCCCGCACCTGGCGATGTGGCCGGCCACCACCAGCGTGCTGCTCGCGCTGGTCGAGCGGGCGCGGCAGCCCGGCGCGCTGCTGGTGGCATCGCTCACGGGCGCGCTGAGCCTGGCCGAGCATGCCAGCGCCGCGCGCCATCTGGCACGCGAGGCACGCGCACGCCAAGCGCTGGGGCTGCGCGCCGAAGTCTGGACCGCTGAGCAGGTCGCCGCGCACACCGTGGGCCGGCTGAATACGCACGCAGTGCAAGCGGCGCTCTGGCTGCCCGATGAAGGACGCATCGACCCACAGACGCTGCTGGCGCAACTGGCGCGCGATGCGCGGGCAGCGGGGGTGGTGCTGGTGGGTGGGGCGCAGGTGGTGAACTGCGACGAGGCGCGCCTGTCTGGTGGACGGCCTGGCTGGCAGGTGCTGCTCGCTGGCGCGCGCACGCTGGCCGCGCGTGGCCTGGTGCAGGCCGATGGCCCTATCCAGCGCGCCAACGCGCGTATCTACGCGCTGGCCTTCGCGGCCCAGTTGCCCGATGACTTCCCGCTCTTCTGGGACTCCGCGCCGTACACCTACTGCGACTTTCGTCCCGGCAACGGACGCCTGGGAGTCAGCGGTGGGCGCTACGGGCGCGCGGGCGCCGCGCGGCGCGACGCGCACTACCACGCCCAGCTGGCCGCCGCCGCGCGCCACTGGCTGCCCGAACTGGCCGGAGAATCCCCCTCGCATGCCTGGGCAGTCGATCTGGCCGTTGCGCACGACCTGATCCCCCAGGCGCGCACCCTGGGCCAGACCGCGCCTGGGATGGCGATCGAGGGGCTGGGCGCGCTGGGTGTGCTGCCGGGCATCGTGCTAGGCCGGCGCGCAGGCGAAGCGGTGGCGCGGGCAGTGGGGTGATATCAAAATCTCTGCAGTCCGCGTAGGCGGTCTTCGTGGCGGAACGCCCTTAGAGCGCAGCGTCGCGGTTTCAACCGCTGGCACACCGCGACGATGCAACAGGATGAGGTATGAGCGATCGCATCGCTCGGCTGACGCGCTCGCTTATGCGCCTGATGTTTCCATCGGGCCGCGTTCTGTACCTCGATCGTCATACTGATCGCCGCCACCTGGGCCGACAACAGGCGTGGGAATCTGTGATTGTATCGTAACTATTCAGGTGGGGGTTGCGGGCCTTGATAGAATGCGAGCATGAGCCAGACGCCTGATCCGCGCGAGCAGCGCATCCGCCAGTTGGAAGCCGAGAACGCCGCATTGCGCGAGCAGTTGGCGGTTGTCCTGGGGCGTGTGCGCGAGTTGGAGGGACGGCTGGCCAAGGACAGCCACAACAGCAGCAAGCCGCCCGCCAGCGATGGACTGGGCCGGGCGGTGCGCAAGAACCGCAG
>DASYGC010000616.1:0-5638 GCA_036000225.1 Ktedonobacterales bacterium
ATTCCAGGCAATCAAGAGGCACCGGTGGCCCTGACCAGTCTGGCGGAAATGCTGACGTGGGCCCAGAACTACGCGCGCAGTCGCTCGATCTGGCCGCTGGGCTACGGCCTGGCATGCTGCGCCATCGAAATGATCGCGGCCGCGCAGAGCCACTACGATTTGTCGCGTTTCGGGTCGGAGGTGTTTCGTTCCAGCCCGAGACAGGCGGACCTCATGATTGTGGCGGGTACGGTGTCCGTGAAGATGGGTCCGCGGTTAGTGCGCCTCTGGGAGCAAATGCCTGATCCGAAATGGGTGCTCAGTATGGGCCAATGTGCCAATTCGGG
Source organism: Ktedonobacterales bacterium (assembly GCA_036000225.1). Taxonomy (GTDB): domain Bacteria; phylum Chloroflexota; class Ktedonobacteria; order Ktedonobacterales; family JADMIN01; genus DASYGC01. The sequence goes on from DASYGC010000616.1 coordinate 327, forward strand.
CGGCGAGTTCTACGATAGCTACTACACGGTCCAGGGAGTTGACACACTCGTCCCAGTGGATATCTATGTTCCCGGCTGCCCGCCACGTCCCGAGGCGTTGATCGAAGGCATCCTCAAGCTGCGCGAGAAGATCGAGAAACAGGGCCTCAAGATTCGCGGTGAGGAGTAAGGCTGGCTGGTCGCCACGTCGGTGATCCAAGGAGTGCGTTCATGCGCGGTATCCTGCAGGGGTTGGGGTTGACGCTCAGCCATCTCACGCGGCCCAAGGTCACGCGCCTGTATCCCTACGAGAAGCGTCAGCTGGCGCCGCGTAGCCGGGGTCTCATCCAACTCATCGCCGACGCGCCCGAGGACACCCCGTTCAACCTCAAATGTGAGGCCTGTCTGCTGTGTGAGAAGGCCTGTCCTCCTCGCTGTATCTCGATCGAGTACCGGCCCACGCAGCGCTTCAGGCATCGCCGCTACTTCGCCGAGACCGCCGTGGCGGGTTTCTACGCGCCGCGCATGTCCGAATATGCTGTCGATTATCCCAATCGCCCGCTGTCGGCGCCGGTGGAAACCCCGACTCGGGTGGAGCTCGAGGCGCCGGTCAGCTTCGACCAGGTCGATCATCTTCTCGACAATGCCTCGTTCGAAGCCTATGACCTGACCGCCCTCATTAGTGAGGTGATGCGGGTGTACAACGGGTTGCCACTCGCGGTCGCCAACCGCATCGTCGAGCGCCGCGGCGTCGATCTGAGCGACATCTTTGGCATCGCCACCGCCAGCGCGGACTTCATGCCAGGGGCCACCGGCAGTTCGGGAGTGTTGCGCGACGATCAGGTGCCGCGGGGCCCTTCGCCCAGCACGCGTGGAATGTACGGCAATATCAATCATCGGAGGGGGCCGAGTGCCTGAGAGCAAACAGCGCCTGTTGGCGGACGCGCGGGAGCCAGCCCGCCTCACGGTCGAGGCCTATCGGCGCCGTGGTGGCTATGCCGCGCTGCAACAAGCGGTCAGCAGCATGACGCCAGACCAGGTCATCACCGAAATCCTCACTGCCGGACTGCGCGGGCGGGGTGGGGCGGGAACGCTGACCGCTGAAAAACTCAGCATTGTCGCGCACAGTACGGATGAGCCGCACTACCTGGTATGCAACGCATACGATGCCGATGCGCGTTCGCGGATCAGTCGCACGCTGCTCGCCCGCGATCCACATCGGGTGATCGAAGGGATCGCGCTCGCCGCCTACGCGGTCGGTGCCAGTGAGGCGTTTCTGTGCATGCGTGGTGCAGAGAGCGCCGCCGCGGCTGGCATTCGCGCGGCGCTCGCCGACGCGCTCGACCAGCACCTGATCGGCGCCAGTGTGGCGGACTCGCGGTTTGCTTTGACCATCACGGTGGTGGGGATCGATCTTGGCTTTATGGCTGGCGAGGAGACCACCCTGCTCGAAATCATCAAGGGCCGCCGCGCCATGCCGCAACAACGTCCCCCCTATCCGACGCAGTTCGGGCTTTACGACAAACCGACGGCGATCCAGAATATCGAGACACTTGCCAATCTGCCCGACATCATCGCGCAGGGCGGCCGCGCCTTTCGGACCCTGGGCCTGCCCGCCGATCCTGGCACCAAGCTGCTGACGGTGTTTGGCCCGGAGGTGGGCGACGATGGTGGCACGCTGATCGAAGTGCCGCTCGGTACTTCGATTGGGGACGCGTTACGCCAGGCGGGACTGACCGTGGCTCCCACCACCGCGCGCGGTGTGGTGGTCGGCGGGCTGCTTGGTGGTGTGTTGCCACTGTCGATGCTCGATACACGGCTGGCCTTCGACGCACTCGATGCCGCGGGGACCATGATGGGCTCGGGGATGCTCGAAGTCTTGCCGGCCAACACCTGCATGGTCAACTGGGCGATGCGACGTAGTACACAGCTGGCGCGTGAGTCCTGTGGCAAGTGCGTCCCCTGTCGGGTTGGCGTCAAGCGGATCGCTGGTACACTCGAAGGGATCGCGAGCGATCTGGGTGTCAAAGATGATCTCGGACTGCTGGATGAGTTCGGGCGATATGTCCCCGATGGGTCGCTCTGCGGTTTCGGTGTCCACGCCGTGCATCCGGTAGTCACTGCCATGAAGTATTTCGCTGGCGATTTCAGCGCGCACCTCGAGGGTAAGTGCCCGACTGGCACCTGCGAGCCGGCGCGCGCCCACCGCTTCACCACCAAGCATGTGCTGCCGTAATCCGGCGGCCAGACGTGTCACTCTCGACGTCACCGTGAACCTGTGCTCCGCGGCGCGGACATCAACTAAGGACGAGGCGGCTCATGTCAGTCACTATCCGCAATGAGGGTGCCGCGGCTCAGCCGGAAGGCTCGAACGAGCCGTATCAGCGCAATAACGTGGGGCAGCCGTCGTTTGCGATCACGATCGATGGGCGCTCCATGCGCGCCTACGAAGGCCAAACGATCTTGAGTGTCGCAGTGGATAACGGGATCCTGGACATTCCGAATCTCTGCAACGATGAGAAACTCGAGCCGACTTCCGCCTGCCGCATGTGCTTGGTGGAGATTGACGGTGCGGATCGTCCGCTGCCTTCCTGCAATACGCCCGCGACGCCGGACATGCAAGTGCGCACGAAGTCGGATCGGCTGACCCATATTCGGCGCACCAATCTGGAGATGATGCTCTCCGATCACAACGCCTATTGCCAGCCACCCTGCCAGGTCGGGTGCCCGACGCACATTGACATTCCCGGCTATCTCGAACTGATCGCCAAAGGACAGAACCGCGAGGCGGCACGGCTGGTCAAAGAAGTGCTGCCATTCCCGTATATCCTCGGGTTGACCTGCCCTGCTCCCTGCCAGGAAGTCTGCCGGCGGGCGCTGGTCGAAGAGGAGATCGCCATCTGCCGCATGCATGGCTTCGCGGCGGAGCAATGTCTCGACGATCCCCCGACACCCTGGCCGCAGGAAGCATCCACGGGCAAACGGGTGGCGATTGTCGGCGCTGGTCCAACTGGCCTGACCTGCGCCTACTACCTGGCGCTGCGCGGACATTCCTGCAAGGTCTACGAGATGATGCCGCAGGCCGGTGGCATGCTGCGCTATGGCATCCCCGAATACCGCCTGCAGAAGGATATGCTCGATAAGGAGTTCGAGGGCGTCTGGAAGCTGGGCGTTGAGGCGCAGTATGGCGTGAAACTGGGGCAGGATTTTACCATCGACGATCTCTTCAATGAAGGCTTCGACGCGGTCTTCCTGGCCATTGGCTGCTGGACCTCCAATCCACTGGATCTCGACGGCGAGGATGCCCCCGGCGTCGTCAACGCCATCACGTATCTGATGGATAAGACTCAGGGGCTCTCGGTGCCAGTGGATGACACCAAAGAAGTGGTCGTCCTGGGTGGTGGGTTTACCACCTTCGACTGCACGCGCACCTCGCTGCGCCTCGGCGCCAAGGTGCACACGGTGTATCGCCGGGGTCGCAAAGAGATGGGCGCGACCTTCGAGGAGGTCGAGGACGGCGAGAATGAGGGCACCGATCTCCAACTCTTCGCCAGCGCGAGCCGCGTGATCCTGAAGGAGGGCAAGGTCGCCGGCGTCGAATTTCAGCGCATGAAGCTGGGCGAGCCAGATGCTTCGGGCCGCCGGCGCCCGGTACCCATCGAGGGGTCAGAGTACACCATCGACTGCGACACCCTGATCCCCGCGTATGGACAGAAGCCCGATAAAGCGGTGCTGCCCGCCAATTCCGGCGTCAACTGGACCAAGCGCACCACCATTGAAGCCAATCCACATACCTACATGACCGCCCGCAAAGGCGTCTTCACCGGTGGCGACTGCATGATTGGAGCTGCCACGATCATCGAAGGCGTGGCACAAGGAAAGCAAGCGTCGTGGGCCATCGATGCCTATCTGCGCGGCGAGGAGATGGGCGAAGTGGCGCGCCGGGTCGAAGCGATGGAGCGCAAGCCCGACCTGTTCGACATTGTGCCGTACAAGCCGGTCGAGCCTAAAGTCAAAATGCCGATGGTACCCTACGAGCAACGCACCCACAACTTCCGCCTGATCGAACTGGGTTACACGCAGGAGCAAGCGGAGCGCGAGTCTGGTCGCTGCCTGCAGTGTGCCTGCCCCGCCGTCGGCCAGTGCGATCTGCAGCGCTACAGCATCGAATATGGCCTGAACGATAACCGATTCCATGACGGCGAGCCGGCTGACTATCACGACTACGAAACTGACATCTCCCATAGCTTCATCTTGCGCGACCCAAACAAGTGCATCAACTGCACGCAATGTGTGCGCGTCTGCCATGACGTGATCGGCCCAAACTGCTACGGCATGTTTGGGTACGGTTTCGATACCATCGTGTCGACGCCCTTTAACGTGTCGCTGCACGCGACTGACTGCGTGTCGTGTGGCGCCTGTGTGCAGGTCTGTCCGACGGGCTCGCTGATGATGGCGGAGCGCGAACTGGTGCGCTGGGACTTCGCGCTCGATCGCTGCATCTTCTGCGGCGATTGTGTGGAGGTCTGCCCACATGGCGCGCTGGGTCTCACACCAAACTTTGAGCTATCGTTCTACAATCGGTTCGGCCAGGATGTCCTGCTGGAGATGGATGATCTCAAGCGCGCTCCGAGCTATCTTGTACGGCAGCGCGTTCCGCGCCGTCTCGAGGATAGCCCGCAGTCCACGCAGCCGCTGGTACGGCCATTGCCGGCGCGGCGTATTCGTGAATAGGATGGATGCTCCAGCGATGATCGAGAGTGAGGCGCAGGTGATGCGCATCGAAGGCACGCAAATCGTTCTCGCGCCCATCGAGCAAGTCTTTGAGACCTTTATCAATCCCGATGCGGTACGCGGCAGTATTCCCGGCTGTGAGCGGCTGATGCAGTTCGGCCCAGCCGAGCCGGATGGGGTGTTGCATTGGGAGGCGCGTGGGCGCCTCGGCCCGGGCGCGGCGGTGTACACCGCCACCATGGTCCTTACTCCCGTGCGCGCGCCCGCCCGCCTGGAGATCGATCTGCGAGGACAGGGCCCCCACGGCCCCGCGACCGCACGTGGGTCGCTTGATTTCGTCGCCCAGGACGACCATACTGTCGTGGCCTACGTATGGAATCTGCGCGCCAACGACTTGCCAGCTGACCAGCGGCAGCAACTCGAAACATCCGCGGGCGCGCAGTTTGTCCAGACGGTGTGCGAGGGACTGGCCTCCGCCATACCCGGCAATGCGACCGGCCGGGCGACGTTGGAGGAGGCGCTTCCGGTGCTGCGTGCGGCCACAGCTCGTGGCAAGATCGTCCTGCTGCCGGTTGAGGACAACGCGAGTGCCACCACGC
>DASYGC010000617.1:0-3117 GCA_036000225.1 Ktedonobacterales bacterium
TCACTCCGTTACCATCTTCACTCGTGGCCAGCACCCCGCCCCGCTGGATCCACGGGTCGAACAGTTGCGCGGCAACCGCGATGGCGATCTTGCCGCGCTCGACGGCCACTCCTGGGACGCCGCGATCGATACCAGCGGCTATGTCCCTCGGGTGGTGCGTGGTTCGGTCGAGCGTCTGGCGGGCATAGTGGGTCACTACACCTTTATCTCCAGCATTTCGGTCTTCGCGGCCTTTCCCGTGCGTGGTCAGGACGAGTCGGCCCCCCTGGCGACGCTGGCCGATCCCACGGTGGAGGTGGTGACCGGCGAGACCTACGGCGCGCTGAAGGCGCTGTGCGAGCAGGCGGCGGAAGCCGCGCTGCCCGGCCGCGTGCTGACGATTCGCCCGGGATTGATCGTCGGCCCCTATGATCCCACCGACCGCTTCACTTACTGGCCACACCGCATTGCCCAGGGCGGCGCCGTGCTGGCGCCAGGCCAGCCGGGGCAAGATGCCCAGTTCATTGACGCGCGCGACCTGGCGGAATGGATAGTACGCATGGTCGAAGGCGGCAAAACCGGCATCTACAACGCCACCGGCCCAGCGGCCCCGCTGACCATGGGTGCGCTGCTCGACGCCTGTTGCGCGGTCAGCGGCGGCGATGCCCAGCTCACCTGGGCCGACGAGGACTTTCTGCTCGCGCGCGGTGTGGAACCATGGAGCGAAATGCCACTCTGGATTCCCGTGAAGACTCCCGAGGGAGAGCCAGACATGACCGGCCACTCGGCGGTCAACTGCGCCAAGGCCATCGCCGCTGGCCTGACCTTCCGCCCGCTGGATGTGACCATCCGCGACACGCTGGCCTGGGATGCCACACGCCCTGTGGATCATGAGTGGAAAGCCGGTCTCAAGCGCGAGCGCGAAGCGGAGGTGCTGGCGGCCTGGCAGGAGCGTCAGTCGATCCACTGACCGTCATCGGGGTGCGATGGGCCGTCCACACACCGGTGCCCGCCGCGCGACCACCGCGTACACCGGATCGCCGCCTGGCGTGAACCAGAAGCCAGGCGTACCGGGCCTGCTGGTGACCTCCGGCGCGGCAAAGCCGCCGGCCAGCGCGAAATACGCGCGCACCAGCGCGATATGCCCGGCATCGTCGCGTTCGCGCCACGCGCGGATCGCCTTGGTCGGGAACATGCGGTTGGAGAAGACGACGGCGTAGGCGCCGCCGGGGCGCAGCACACGCGCCACCTCACGGAAGACGGCCAGCGGGTGCGACAGGTATTGCACCGAAACGGTATTGAGCGCGACATCGAAGCTCGCATCGGCGAACGGCAGATGGGGATCGGTATTCAGGTCGTGGACCACGCGCTCGGTCAGTTGCGGGTTCGCGTCCAACTCCGCGCGATTCATGCCCAGGCCAACGACCGCGCCGCGCGGCACATCATCAGGCAGGTGCGCATAGCGGCTGCTCATCAGATCCAGCACCCGTCCCTGCCCGGCCAGCGGCGCCAGCAGGGGGCGATAGAGCGCCGTGACGGTCGCGATGGCCGCGTCGTCGAGATGGGCGACCAGCCGCGGCTCCTGATAGAAGCGCGTGTCCACCGACTCATCTTCGCGCTCGCGCCCGTGCGGGCCGAGCAGTTGGTCTTCGGTCATCTCAAACCAAATCTCTGCAGTCCGCGTAGGCGGACTTTGTGGCGGCACGCCGTAGGGGCGCATGGGTATGCGCCCGGTTTCAACCGCCGACAAGCGGCGACGGCGGAGCAAGATCTGGTATCACACCCTCCCTGTGCACACGCTTACGGATCGGCCCGCACCGCTGCCGCTTCGACGTAGACAAGGCGTCCCGAGCGCTCGCAGAGCTCGACCCGTCCCCGCGCGCGCAGGTCTTCGAGATGGGCCAGCGTCTCAACCAGCGCGAAGCGGTGGTCGTCGGCGGTGCGCAGCCGCGCGCCGAAGAGCTCGGCGGCCAGGGTGTAGGCATCGGCGCCCGCTGGGTGCGTCGCCAGCGTCGCGAGCGTCTGCCGGGCGCGCTCCTCATGGTGGGCGCGCAGTTCATCCACCCGTCCCGCTAGATCGGCGAAGGGCCGCCCGTGCCCCGGCAACGCCAGCCGCGCCGGCAGATCGCGCACCGCCGCCAGCGCCGCGGCGTAATCGCGCAGCGGATTGGGGCGCGAGTTCGGGTAGACGCCGATGTTCGGCGTGATGCGCGGCAGCACGTGGTCGCCCGCGATGAACAGGCCATCCGCGCGCAGCAGGCACATGTGGTAGTCCGAGTGGCCGGGCGTCCAGATCACGCGGTAGTCAGCGCCCGCCAGGCGCAGTGTGTCGCCATCGGCCACGGGCACCACCGCGGTGGGAGGTGGCAGCCCGATCACGCGCCGGATCATCCGGCTGCCCTTGACGGAGCTCGCCATGTCGGCGTCGGGCATGCCATGGGTGAGGTACATCTCGTTGGCCGCAAGCAGCGCCGCCAGGTCGGGATCGCCCCAGATGCCAAACATGCGCTCGGCTTCCGCGCGCAGCATGCGCACCGGCGCACCCGACGTGGCGTGTATCAACCCCGACAGCCCGATATGGTCGGGATGCTCGTGCGTGAGCACCAGTGTGGTGATCTGCTCCAGGCGCACGCCCGCGCGATCCAGGCCGGCGCGTAGCGCGGCCTCGCCATCCGGCGTGCCCAACCCGGCATCGACCAGGACGTGTTCGCCCGCGCCGCTGATCAGATAGACATTCGCCGAGCGCAGCGCGAAGGGCAAAGGTAGCGGAATGCGCCAGATTCCCGGCTCGACCAGTTCAGCCGTCTGGTGTTCGGGATCGACCACTTGCGTCTCATCCGGTGGCACTTGTTGCACATCAACCTCCCTGCCGGCACTACCGTTTCGCTCCGCCGGACCGCGCACTCTCCCGTCAAGTATAGCCGCTGGCGTGTTGAGGGTGCAAAAAGGGAAGTATCTGCTGCGCGCTAGCGCAATGTGGCCGCCACCTCCTCCAACCGCCGCATGAACTGGCGGTCGCCTAAGCGCTCCAATATGGGACGGGCGCGCTCCAGAGGCGCGCGGTCCTCCGTCCGCTGGGCCAGCACGATACGCATGCGCGCGGCGTGCGGCACGAGACCGTGCCGCTCCGCGTCCTCG
>DASYGC010000618.1:0-4984 GCA_036000225.1 Ktedonobacterales bacterium
CGCCCGCGACCGGAGCACGCACCGCGCCATCAAAGTGATGCTGGATATGCGCGACCCCGCCGGTATCGACAAGCCCATCGCACAGGTCATTGCCGAGCAAGCGGTCAAATGAAGCGCCCTACACCTTGATCGACCCCAGAAACGCCGCGTAGAAGAATACCACCAGGATGGCGAAGAGCAGGCTGTCGATGCGGTCGAGGATGCCGCCATGGCCGGGCATGATCGTACCGCTGTCCTTGACGCCGACATCGCGCTTGAGCAGCGATTCGGCCAGATCGCCCAGTGTCGCAGCGACGCTCACCAGCACGCCGATGGCCAGCACGTGATACCATGCCACGCCGATCGGCAGCGTGCAGACGTACACGCCGATCAGGGCGAAGATCAGCCCGCCAGCCGCGCCCTCCCAGGTCTTCTTCGGACTGATGAGCGGCGCCATCTGATGGCGCCCGAACCAGCGCCCGGCAAAGAACGCCGCCGTATCGAAGCCCCACACGCCGAACAGTGTCGCCAGCATCCACCAAAAACCGTTCACATGGTAGCCCAGCGTTGGCCCGCGCAGCAGCAAGAAGACCGCCAGCGGCCAGCCGAGATAGAACGGCAGCACCATCGTCAGCGCCCAGTCGGTCAGTGAACCGGCCAGCGAGGCCTGGCGCGAGATCATCAGCCAGGCGAACGACCCCACCAGCATGCCGCTGATACCCAGCGCCACCAGCGCCAGACGTTGCTGGGGCAGTTCGGCCGCCACCAGAAACACGATGCACAGCGCGCCGCTCAGCGTCATGATCGGATGCAGGCCACGCTGCGCCAGCATGCGTCGTAGCTCCCACAACGCCACCACGGTGAAGACCAGCGCGCAGGCGAAGGCCCACCAGCCGCCGAACCAGGCGAGCACAATGATAATGGGCATCAGGATGAACGCCGTGCGCGCGCGTTGAGCCACGCTCTTAAGCCACTCGGCAGCCGAGCGATTGCGTCCGCCGAGGTCGGCCAGCGTATCAGCGGCGGCGCTCGCGTTCTCAGGTGCCATCGTGCTACTCCAGGGGGCGTGCGCCTGTGCGCGCCCTCCCGCCATCCATCGCCCGCCGTTTCGCGACCCACCAGCGAGCTGGCGACCCGCCACGTCCGGCGCTCAGCGCGCCGGTTTGATCAGCATTGGCGCGTCAGCGCCCGTGCTCTCCGACCCGATCGCTCGCCCCCGCTCAACCGCTGGCTTCACTTTCCGTGCCGCCACCGTCGCGCTTCCGGCCTCTGGATCTGCCTGTGGATCGGCCGCTGGACCCCCCTCGAAGGGGGGCAGTGGGGTATCATCCAGCTTGCCGAAGCGCCGCTTCCGCTGGCCATAGGCGTGCAACGCCGCCAGAAACGCATCGCGATCGAAATCGGGCCAGAGCACCGGCGTCGAATAGTACTCCGCGTAAGCCGCCTGCCAGATCAGATAATTGCTCAGCCGCATCTCTCCCGCGGTGCGAATCACCAGATCGGGATCGGGCAGATCGCGCGTGTACAGGTGGCGACTGATCAGTTCCTCCGTCACTTCGCCCGGCGCGACACCACTGGCGACGATCTGGCGCACGGCGTCGACAATCTCCGCGCGTCCCCCATAATTAAAGCACACATTCAGGCAAAGTTCCTGATTGTTCTGGGTGACGTCCATCGACTCGCGCACCGCCTGCTGAATATCAGGGGCCAATTCGTCCATGCGCCCGATGTGGCGCAGCCGCACTCCCTCGCGCAGCAGGCGCTCCAGGTCGCTCTTGATGACATCCCAGAAGAGGCGCATCAGGCCATCCACTTCTTCCTGTGGTCGGCCCCAGTTCTCGGTCGAGAAGGCGTAGACGCTGAGCATGGGGATATGCTCGTCATGGCACAGTTCCACGACGCGGCGCAGCGCATCAACGCCCGCCTTGTGGCCCATCAGCCGGGGCAGATGGCGTTGCGTGGCCCAGCGGCCATTGCCGTCCATGATGATGGCGATGTGTTGCGGGATCGCGCGTCCATCCCTGACATGCAGCCGCGCGACTTCAGCCTGGCGCTCGGCTTCCTGCTGTTGCCGTCCGCCATCCATGGCGACGCCGACCGCCGTCCACAACTGCTTGAGCCGCCCTCGCGACTTCCCTTTCCCCGCCATCGCTCACCCCTCTCCCTCGTTGCTCGTGCGCGTACCGTGCTCCACACCCGCATACCGCCGCGACGCCCTCATACCGCTGAAATCTCGGCTTCCTTTGCCCGGCCTACCTTGTCCATCTCGTCAATGAACCGATCGGTGAGCTTCTGCATGCGGTCGCCTCCGCGTTTGAGTTCATCAGCGGAGATTTCTTTGGCCTTCTCCTGCTCCTTGAGCCGGTGGTCGCCATCGCGACGACAATTGCGCACCGCGACCTTGCCTTCATCCACCTTCTTATGCACCACCTTGACCAGTTCCTTGCGCCGCTCCTCGGTCAACGGCGGGATCACCAGCCGGATCGCCGTCCCGTCGTTGTTTGGATTCAGCCCCAGGTCGCTCTTCTGGATCGCCTTCTCGATATCCGCCAGCGTCTTGCGGTCATAGGGCTGAATCGTCAGGGTACGCGCGTCCGTGGCATGGATGGTGGCCACGCTCTGCAGCGGCGTGGGCGCGCCATAATACTCGATCGCCAGCCGCTCCACCAGCGCCGGGCTGGCACGGCCCGTGCGGATCGTTTGCAGTTCGCGGCGCAAGGCATCAACCGCGCCGGTCATCCGGTGTTCCACATCCACAAACACATCGTCGGCCATCGTTCACCATCCTTCACTCGGGTCAGTCCGCGCTACGCCTGCGCCGCCTCGTTTCGTCGTCGCAACTGGATTGGCGCTCAGGGTCTCGTTACCAGCTTCGTCGTGGCGAATGGATAGAGGCCCTCTGGGGAATGGAACCGCGCGGCAAGCGATGTCACGCCCAGCGTACCTCATCCTCGGGGACCATGTCGCGCACTTGAGTGCCGCGCGCTTCGCCCTGCGCGATGGCCGCCACGGCGCCCTGGTCGGACAGCTTGAAGACAATGATTGGCAGGTGATTGTCTTTGCACAACGCCAGCGCCGTACTATCCATCACCCGCAGGCCCATGTTGAGCGCGCGCATATAGCTGATTTCGGCGAACCGGCGCGCCCGCGGATTGCGCAGCGGATCATCTTCGTAGACCCCATCCACTTTGGTGGCTTTGAGCAGTGCCCCGCAATTCAGTTCCACCGCGCGCAACGCCGCGCCGGTGTCGGTGGTGAAGAACGGATTGCCCGTGCCGCCCGCCAGAATCACCACCCGGCCCTTTTCCAGATGGCGAATCGCGCGACGCCGGATGAACGGCTCCGCGACCTGCGGCATGCTGATGCCCGTCTGTACCCGCGTGACCAGCCCCGCCGTTTCCAGCGCATCCTGCAAGGCCAGCGCGTTGATGACGGTGGCGAGCATGCCCATGTAGTCAGCCTGCGCACGCTCCATGCCACGTTCGGCGGCGGCCTCACCACGCATGATGTTGCCGCCGCCGATCACGATTGCCACCTCCGCGCCCACGCCCCGCGCCTGGACCACCTCGGCGCTGATCTCCTGCAGCACCTGTGGATCGATCCCATGACCCTGCTGCCCGCTGAGCGCCTCGCCACTGTATTTGAGCAGCAGCCGCTGGTAGCGCAGTCCCATCGCGTGCCTCACTTCTGTGCCGGCCTATCGCAACGTCCGCTGCCAGGGGCGCCGGCGATTGAAACCGCGCCTCAGGGCGTGCCGCCACGAAGCCTGCCTGCGCAGGCTAGAGAAAGGTGATAAAGCTATTCGCCCAGCGCGTAGCGCGTGAAACGCCGCACGACGATGCGCTCGCCCGTCTTGCGGATCACCTCGTCCACCAGCGTGCCCACCTTGATCTTCTCGTCTTTGACCCACGGCTGTTCGAGCAGCACCTGCGCCGCCAGCTGCTTCTTGACCTTGCCCTCGACGATCTGCCCGCGCTTTTCCGCCGGGCGCTTCTGAACCTCGGGATCGTCCTGCGCCGCCTGGCGCAGCGCCGCGAGCGTCTCAGCGGGCACATCCTCGAACGCGACATACTTCGGGTCGGTGCCCGCGATCTGCAGCGTCAGCTCGCGCGCCAGCGTCTTGAACTCGTCGCTGCGCGCCACGAAGTCGGTGGTGCAGTTCAGTTCCAGCAGTACGCCCAGATTGCCGCCATGGTGCAGATAGGACGTGATGACGCCCTGGCGCGTTTCGCGTTCCAGGTTCTTGACCTTTTCCGCGCGCTTGGCGCCCTTCTCCTCCAGGTGCTTGACGGCCGCCTCGTAGGTCTTTGACTCCGTCAGCGCCGCTTTGCAATCGGCGAAGCCCGCGCCAGTCTCCTCGCGCAGCTTCGCGACATCCTTCGTGGTGTAATCCATGATGCTCCAGCTCCTCGATCCTGCCCACGACCCCGTACAGCTCCGGTCCCCCTGGACCGGCCAGCGGGATGCGTTACGGGCTTAGCGCCACGCGTCGCGACACGCAGCGGCGCTCACAATAGTATCACGCCGGTTCGCTGGCGTCGCGCCCACGTTCCGGCGAACCACACACAGCACGGGCGCGCCAACGGTAGCCGTACCGCGAGCACGCCCTCAGATGACCGCTCACGCCGCGCGGCGTGGCTTCGTGTCGATCGGCCGCCTATTGCTCGGCAGCCACCGGCTCCGACGCTGGCTTCGCCGCTGGCTCGGCGCTCGCCTCCGGCGCGCTGGCTGTCGTGTCTGGCGCCTCAGTCGTCGGTGCGCCGGCCGCGCTGGCCGTGGTGCCCGGCTCAGGCCCAAACTCCTCGAGCGACACCGGCGGCTCGGACGACGGCGCGGGCGCCTCGGGCGCGCCCTCGTTATCCTTGCGTCGCGCTTCGAGCTGGTGCCGCCCTTCGACGGCGGCATCGGCCATCTTCTCGCACAGCAGCCGCACGGCGCGAATGGCATCGTCGTTGGCGGGGATGGGGAAATCCATCTCGTCAGGATCGGTGTTGGTATCGGCCAG
>DASYGC010000619.1:0-3166 GCA_036000225.1 Ktedonobacterales bacterium
GATCCAGAAGGAATTGGGCGAGGAGAGCGACGAGGCCGCGACGATCAATCAACTGCGCGACAAGATCGCGGAGGCGCATCTGCCAGAAGAGGCGGCCAAGGAGGCGCAGCGCGAGCTGGCGCGCCTGGAAAAACTGCCCGCCGCCTCGCCCGAATACTCGGTGATCCGCACGTATCTGGATCTGATCGTTTCGCTGCCGTGGTCCAAGAGCACGGGCAAGCGCATCGATGTCCCCTATGCCCGTCAGGTGCTCGACGAAGATCACTACGATCTCGAGAAGGTCAAAGATCGCATCCTCGAATACCTCGCGGTGCGCCGGCTCAAGGAGGATCGTCAGAGCGAGCGTGAATCGGCGCCGGTCGATGACCTGCGCAATCGCGAGCCGATTCTGTGCTTCGTCGGACCGCCCGGCGTCGGCAAGACCTCCCTGGGCCATTCCATCGCGAAGGCGCTAGGGCGCGAGTTCACGCGCATGTCGCTGGGCGGCATCCACGACGAGGCGGAGATTCGCGGCCACCGACGCACCTACATTGGCGCCATGCCGGGGCGCATCCTGCAGGCGATCCGGCGCGCGGGCACCAATGACCCGGTTTTCATGCTGGACGAAGTGGATAAGCTCGCGTCAGATTGGCGCGGCGACCCGTCGTCGGCGCTGCTGGAGGTGCTCGATCCTGAGCAAAACTTCAGCTTCCGTGACAACTATCTGGATCTGGCATTCGACCTCTCAAAGGTCATGTTCATCGCCACGGCGAACTCATTGGAGACGATTCCCGCGCCGCTACGCGACCGGATGGAGATTCTGGAGCTCTCCGGCTATACCGAGGAGCAGAAGGTCCACATCGCGCGGCGCTACCTGCTGCCCAAACAGGTCACGGCGAACGGACTGAAGCCTGACGAGATCGCGCTGGAGGATGCGGCGCTGGTGAGCGTGATCCAGAGCTATACGCGTGAGGCGGGGGTGCGCAATCTGGAGCGTGAGCTGGCCTCGGTCTGCCGCAAAGTCGCCAAGCAAATCGCGGAAGGCCAGGCGGGTCCGGTGGTCGTCACCCCGGAGCGCGTGCGCGAGATGCTGGGCCGGCCAATTCACATCGCCGAGGTCGCCGAGCGCATCGACCGGCCAGGTGTCGCGACTGGCCTGGTGTGGACCCCCGTCGGGGGCGATATCATCTTCATCGAGGCGGCGATGATGCCTAGCCACGACAATGAGCTGGTGCTGACGGGTCAACTGGGCGAGGTGATGAAGGAGTCCGCCATGGCGGCGCTCAGCTACGTGCGCTCGAATGCCGCGCAGCTGGGGATCGACCCACGCGCCTTCGAGGATCGCAGTTTGCATATTCACGTCCCGGCGGGGGCGATCCCCAAAGACGGCCCATCGGCGGGGGTCACCATGATGACGGCCATCGCCTCGCTGGTCTCGGGTCGCAAGGTGCGCTCGAATGTCGCGATGACCGGCGAGATCAGCCTGCGTGGCAAGGTGTTGCCGATTGGCGGCATCAAAGAAAAGGTGCTGGCGGCCCATCGCGCGGGGATCCGCACGGTAATCTTGCCCAAACGCAACGAACTCGACCTCGAGGATCTGCCCAAGGAACTTCGCGAGCAAATGCGCTTCGTGCCAGTAGATGACGCGCGTGAGGTGCTGGCGGCGGCGCTGGAAGGGGCCGCGAGTCAGCGCCCATCGGTGCTGGGCATCCAGGATATCGGAGTGCAGGGCATGATTGCCACGCCACCCAATTCGTAGGGGCGCAGCCCGCCCGATTCGTAGGGGTGTCCGGTGGACGCCCGTGTCATCTAGTGAGGCATGTATGCGTTCATCCGGTTCACCCGCCAATTCGGGGGCGGCACGTTCCACCTCCGGCGGACTGCTCGCCGTGTTCGCGCACCCCGACGACGAAGCCTTTGGTGTGGCAGGTACGCTGCGGCGCGTCACCGCGGCGGGTCATCCCGCCGCCGTTGTCTGTGCCACGCGTGGCGAAGCGGGGGAGATCGCCGACCCGCGGCTGGCGACCCAGGAGATGCTGGGTCAGGTGCGCGAACGCGAACTGCGCGCCGCCTGCGCCGCCGTGGGAGTCAACGACGTTGCCTTCCTGGGATACCAGGATGGGCACCTGGCCGAGGTGGATCCTGAGGAGGCCGTGAAGCGTATCGTGCGGCACATTCGCACGCGCCGACCGGCCATCGTCGTCACCTTTCCTCCCAATGGGATCTATGGGCACCTCGACCACATGGCTATTCATCAGCTGACGCTGGCGGCAGTGGTCGCCGCGGCTGATCCCGCGCGCTTCTCCGACCATCGCGGCAGCGGGCTGGCACCGCACCGCGTCAGCAAAGTCTACTATACCGCCCCCTCGCGCGAAGACCTCGTCGTGCGGCGTGACGAAATGCGCCAGCATGGCAGCGACTTCCTGCCTGGCGGCAACGCGGCCACGATTCCGTTCGAGGAGATGGGCACGCCGGAGGCTGAACTGACGACCCGTGTGGTGCTCACCGACACGGAGTTCGCGGCCAAACATCGCGCGATGGAAGCGCATGCGACCCAGATGCCCGCCGGTGGCTTTTTCCGCTCGGCGTCGCCCGATGAGCTGCGCGCGTCGATGGGCCTGGAAACGTTTGTGCTGGCCCCGCCACCCATCTCGGCGCGCGACTTCCCCGTGCCCGAGACCGACCTCTTCGCCGGGTTGTGATGGCGACCGGCACGCGGTCAGCCAGGCGTGAGGTCGAGCAGAATGGCACCAGCGGGCACGCTCTCGCCCGCGTGGAAGTGAATGCTGGCCACGATCCCAGCGTGCGACGCGACGATCATGTGTTCCATCTTCATCGCTTCGAGGATCAGCAGCGCATCGCCGGCTTGGACGGCCTGTCCCTCAGCCACCAGCACGTCCACCACCTGCCCTGGCATCGGCGCGACCAGTGACCCGGCACGTGGACCACGCTCGCTCGGTTCCGGCAAAGGCGAGTGCCAGCGCAGCACGTGGGTGGTGTCGCCGAGTTTGACCCACCACTCATAGTCGCCGACCGCCGCGATGATGCAGCGCACCAGATGGCCATCCAACTCCAGCACCTGCTCGCCGGTCGCGCTGTGGCTGTGGACGCGTACGGCGACTGACCGCTCAGTACCGTCAGGCTGACTGACCGAGGCGGTCAGCGCACCCCCTTGCTCCCCGGCGCG
>DASYGC010000620.1:0-4250 GCA_036000225.1 Ktedonobacterales bacterium
GCCGTCTCCGTGGCGCCGCGCCCCAGACCCGCCGTGGCCGCCGCCTGCAGCACTTCCCGATAGATACGCCGCACGCTGTGCGCCGGTGCGCCGTCCACCATGGCAGCTGGCACGCGCCGCCGCCGCAGGCTCGCCAGCAGATCCCTGAGCGGCGACCCGCCCAGGTCCTCGCGGGTCTCCCACACATCGTCCAGCGGCAGGCGACTTCGCAACGCCCGCAGCGTGCGATAGGCGATGAAGGCCACCAGCGCGATCAGCGCCAGAATCACGAAGCCCATGAAGATCGCCACATAGATCCCCTGCGTCATCGGCACGCTCGGCGCACAGTTAGGTGTTGTGCAGGCCCCCTTTGGCGGCGCCGGCGGTCTGGGAATACGCAAGTGATAGTGTCCCGTGGCCAGGCTCTTGATATAGGCGATGGGAATGCCAAAAATCAGATACAGCACATAGGCGAAACCATACAGCAGCCAGACCAACCCCTGGTTGAGCGCCACACCGACGGGACCCAGCCCGAGCAGCGCCGCCTCCAGATTCTGGTACGACAGGATCACGCTCAACAGCAGCGCCACCCCCACGATGCCCGTCGCCAGCAGCAGCGCCAGCGAGAGCCACGGGCGCTCGTCAGCCGGATTCACCCAGCCCAGCCCATCGCTGCCCGACGGCCGGCTGTGCGAGCGCGCCAGCGAGAGCGTCGCCAGCGCCACGAAGACCTCCAGCGGCAGCAACACCGCCAGTTGCCCTTCGAGCTGCGCCTGGCCCGCGCCGCGCACCGAAACCGTGAGAATCACCTCGAGGATCACCACCGCAAAGCTGAACTTGAACAGCGTGATCAGCCCATCCAGCGTCGGT
Source organism: Ktedonobacterales bacterium (assembly GCA_036000225.1). GTDB lineage: Bacteria > Chloroflexota > Ktedonobacteria > Ktedonobacterales > JADMIN01 > DASYGC01. Next base: position 850 of record DASYGC010000620.1, read on the forward strand.
GGACCGCGCCGGCCGTGGCGCAGCCCACGCCACCACACATAGCAGAGCACCACCGTCAGCCCCACCACCGCGTTCAGCCGCCCCGAACCCGTGAAGAGATCGTGGCCCAGCGCACCCAACCAGTCGAGGCTGAGCAGACCACCCGGATCGCCCGCATAGGCCAGCGGCGAGGTGACCAGCCCCAGCACCTCGGCCAGCAGCAGCAGCGGCAGCGTCAGACTGATGGTGCTCGCCGGGCTCTGCCGGCGCAGCGCATGGCCCAGCGCCTGCGCGCCCCACATCGCCAACAGCAAGAACCACAGCGGCAGCACCGCATCGCCCGGACCGTGTCCGCCCAGCGAGGCCCACAGTTCGAGCCCCAGCGCCAGGGGCAGGACTTCCAGTATCCCGACCCCCGCCGACAGGAGCAGCGCGATCGCCTGCCTACTTGACCACCAATGCCCGTCGCGACCGCGCGTAGGCGACCCGCTCGTCGTGCTGGCTCTCAGCGGAGACTGAGGGGGGACTACTGTGCTCATGCGTTTCTCCCGCCGGAGGCTGCTGGAGCACATCGGCGACCAGCTCAGCCCACAGCTCTCGCCCGCCGATACGATAAGCGTTCAATCCCGCCAGGTTCATCGCCGGCGACGCGTCAATCCCAGCGATCGGCCGTCCTTGGGAGGTCGGTGTTCCCGTCAACAGCAGCGTCACCGCGTACCCCAACGTCTTCATGCGGCGCAGCGCCACCATCACCGGCACATCAACCGCCGGCTCAGCGCCGACATAGACGACGGTGGTCCCGATGGGCAGGCGCCCCTCCTCTCCGGCGAGCATCTGCTCCATCGGCAGCCCACCATATGGCAGCAGCCGCGCCAACCCGTCCATCACCCGCGTCAATTGCGCCGGATTGGCCGCCGGCGGCACCCGCAGCCGCAGCGTGCCCGCCAGTTCGTTGCGCAGCCGCCGCAAGTACCCATCCACCCCTGACGCCCCGCTCGACGCCCCACCGCCGGACCGCGTAGGGGCGTCCGGTGGACGCCCCCCACTGGCCGGCGTGCCGATAGCCGCCGCGTAGGATTGCTCGGGATGCGCCGCCAGCTGGCTCTCCTCGCTAGCTGCCGCCTTCGCCGGCTCGCCCGGCAGTGGATCGTCGATCTCAGGCGCCGCCAGCGCGCTGTTGGCATAGACGCCCGTCGCGAACCCCTGCTCCAGCGCCCAGTTCGCCACCGAAGCCGCCGTGGTGATGGCCAGTTCCACCAATTGGGGATCGTAGCCATACAGCGAGCGCTGGTAGGTCCGCACATCCAGGAAGATCGCCACGGTATGCTGGGTGGCTGGCTCGTAGATCTTGCTCTGCAACTCGCCTGAGCGGGCCGTCGCCTTCCAGTGGATGCGCCGTGGCTCATCGCCATGCTGATAGGGGCGCACCCCCGCGATGCGCAGCGGATCATCGAGCAGGTGCCGTGGCGCTTTGTGCTCGCCGAAGGGCGACTGCGCCGGCAGACCAAAGCGTTCGAGCGGCGCCACTAACGGGTAGACCAGCAGCACCGCCTTCTCCGCCAGCCGCTCTTCGCGCGTGAGCATGCCAAAGGGATCGGTCATGCGCAGCAACATCGGCCCGAAGCGGAAGGCCCCGCGGGCCTGGCAGCGCACGCGAAAGCGCCGCCGCACCCGCTGATTCGCCCACATCCCCAGCGCGCTGGTGATGGTCAGCCGTTCGGGATTGAATGAATCGCGCGCGCGCATGCCCACCAACGGCAGCGCCTCGGGGAACTCGTCGTTGATCTCCAGCCAGGGCAAGGCCAGCACCTGCCGGTTCTCCACGGTGAGCGTGATGTCCACCTCATCGCCAAACATCGCCTGGCTGGTGACCGGCGCGCGCCGAATCACCAGCCCCCGCAAACCGAAGCGATACCAGACCTCGGGGACGATCGCCACCACCCCGACCAGCAACCCCGCCACCACCAGCAGCGGCTGGCGCAGAATCAACGCCCCCAGGATCAACACCGCCGTGATGACATACAGCGGGCGCCGCTGGATCAGCGTCTCATCGGCGATGCGGCGCCGGTTGGTACGCTGGCCGAAGATGCGCGTCTGCAAGACACGCACCGTCTCGTCGATCAGCCGGTCCTGCCGCTGACGGTCCTGCATCGTGGATCACCTCCCGCGCGGCGCGTCACCATGGCCCGGATCAACGCGCTCGACGGGCACCGGCGTCGCCGCCACCACGTCGGCGATGATCTCCTCCCCGTTCTGCCCGCGCATGCGCCCCTGCGGCGTCACCAGCAGACGGTGGGCCAACACCGGCACCGCCAGCGCCTTCACATCGTCCGGCAGCACATAGGCGCGCCCGCGCAGCGCCGCGCGCGCCTGGCTGGCCCGAAAGAGCGCCAGCGCCGCGCGTGGACTGGCGCCCAGTTGCACCGCCGGGTGCTCGCGCGAGCCGCGCACAATCCCGAGCACGTAGTCCGCTACCGGCCGCGCCAGATGCACTGCGCGCACCACCGGCAGCAGGCGTCGCAGCTCATCGCCGCTGATGACGGCAGTCAGATCGTCGAGTGGCTGCGCCTCCTGGAAGCGATAGAGGATGACACGCTCCTCGTCGAGCGAGGGGTAGCGCACCCGCAGCCGCAGCATGAAACGGTCGAGCTGCGCCTCGGGCAGCGGGAAAGTACCCTCCAGTTCGATCGGATTCTGCGTCGCGATCAGCATGAAGGGCAGCGGCAGCACCAGCGTCTGGCGCTCCGAGGTGACCTGGCGTTCCTGCATCGCCTCGAGCAGCGCGGATTGCGTGCGCGGTGTCGCGCGGTTGATCTCATCGGCCAGCACGATGTTGGCGAAGATTGGTCCCGCGCGGAACTCGAACTCGCCCAGCTTCTGATTGAAATAGCTGATGCCCGTGACATCGCCCGGCAGCAGATCGGGCGTGCCCTGGATGCGCGCGAACTCGAGACCCAGCGAGCGTGCCAGGGCTTTGGCCATCACCGTCTTGCCCATGCCCGGCACGTCCTCGATCAGCGGATGACCCTCGGCCAGCAGGGCCACCAGCAACAACTCGATCACATCGCCTTTGCCGACGATGACACGCTCGATGCTCGCGCGCAGCGCCTTCACCGCCGCCCCGACCAGCGCCACTTTCTCTTCCGAGAGCGATCTTTCCCCGCTCACTAGAGGTCTCGAATCACGCGCGGGCAGGGGAGCCAGCGTTTCACCAGCCATGGTCAAGCCTTCCTGTTGCCTCCCGTGGCCGGGAGTGGGCGGTTCGTCTCAAGCTGCGCGGGCGGATAGGCATGGTGTCGCGTCGCCCCCGCAAACGCGTGCTGTCAACACAACATACACGACCCGAGCGAACATTGTCGAGGTACGCAACGATTCACGGCAACTGAGGTCTATTAGAGCGGCATTCATAGATGTCTACGTCG
>DASYGC010000621.1:0-2799 GCA_036000225.1 Ktedonobacterales bacterium
GCTGCATGGGGCGGAATGATGAGGGTCAGGCGGTCAACACGCGCAGGGTGAACCAGAAGGTCGCGCCCGCGTCCGGCGCGCTTTCAACGCCGATGGTCCCGCCATGCTGCTCGATGATCTCACGGCTGATGTAGAGTCCCAGCCCCAGACCCGTCTCACCAGCGCGCCGCGCGGATTTGCCGTGGACTTGCTCGAAGCGCGCCCAGATGCGCGCCTGTTCGGCCACCGGGATGCCTGGTCCTTCATCGCGCACGGCGACGTTGACGGTTTCGCCCTGATCATCGTGACGTGGGGTAATGCTCACGCTGATCGGTCGATCGGGCGGTGCGTAGCGCAGGGCGTTGGTCAGAAAGTTCGTGATCACCTGACCCAGGCGGTCGGGGTCGGCCAGCACCGGAATGGCGCGCGCCTCGGGCTGATCGAGTTCCAGCGCCCGCTCGGGCGCCAGCCGCCGCTGCTCCTCGACACACTCGCGTACGATGGCCGCCAGGTCGAGCGGTTCGAGGTTGAGATCGAGCTTGCCAGTACGGATACGCGTCACATCGAGCAGTCGCTTGGTGAGATGCGACAAGCGGTCCAGATCATGGACCACGGTATCGAGTGGTGCTTGCATCTCCTCGAACTGCTGTGCCACCTTCGCATCCACCGCGCGCCAACGTGCGGCCAGCCGCTGATTGCGCCGCGCGACGAGCTGCACGTGCAAGTTGCTGCTGGTGACCGGCGACTTCAAGTCGTGCGCCGCGATGCCGACGAAGTCGTCCAGCCGCTGATTCACCTCGCGGATGGCCAGCTCACTGGCCTGCGCCTCCGCGCGTTCGCGTACCAGTCGCTCGCGCTCGATGGTCAGGGCGGCAAGTTGGGCCACCGCTTGCGCCAGAGCCAGATCTTCGCGGGCAAATGTGTGGCGTTCGCCGCCAAAGTCGAGCGAGAGGAGGCCCACCACCTCGTCGCGCGCCCGCATCGGCGCGACCAGCGTTGTCGTGATACCATAGGGATTAGGCAACTGGTCATAAGGCGGCTGGGTCATATCCACCACGAGGGCTTCGCCCGCTTCGAAGCGGGCGAGCAGGGCTGGTTCGGCGCCCTCACCATAGCGGGTGGGGTGTTCATCCCATTCTGCCCACCACCCCGGCTCTTCCTCGGGCGTGAGACCGACCACCGCCAGAGGGCGCTGCAACCGCGTCTCAGGCTCGATGGCGAGAATCCCCACCCGGCGGCAGCCCAGCACGCCACAGGTCAACTCCGCCAGCCGCTGCGCGACGTCCCTGGCCGCCCGCGCCGCCGACTCCACCGTCGCGTCGCCGAGTAGATCAGGCGCCACCAGCGTCCGGGCCATCGCCAGCAGCGCATCGAGGGCTTCGTGGGTGCGCTGTTCCAGGCGTCGCTGCGTCCCGACATCGCGCGCCACGATGACGGCGCCATCAATCTCCCCACGCGGATTGCGCACCGGCGCCCCGCTGAGATTCAACACCAGCCGGCGGCCATCCAGCGCGGTGACCTGGTAGTCCTGGGTCTGGTCGCCGGTGAGGACCTCGCCACGCAAAATGCGGGGGGCTGGCAATACATCCTCCGTGAGCGGCAGGTCGTGCGCATCGGCCAGCGCATAGGTATGCGCGCGGTCCGCCACCGGCCAGGTATAGAATCCGGGCTGGCGATCATAGGCGAGCAGGCGGCGCGCCGCCGTATTCGCGTGGACAATGCGGGCCGCCTGGTCATAGACCAGCACGCCATCAACCATGGCCTCAAAGGTCGCCGAGAGCTGGCTGGCGCGCTCCGCCACCTCGAGTTCTAGCTGGCGGCGCTCGGTGACATCACGGAAGACGGTTACGGCTCCCACCACCTGACCGGCCGCATCGCGCATGGGGGCGCCGGTGACGCTGACCTGTACATCGCGCTCCACGCTGGTGCGCAAACGCAGATCGATGGCCTGCGCGCCCTGCAGCACCTCACCGCGCAGGATGCGGCTCACCGGCCATTGCGCCACTGCCAGCGGCTGTCCCTGTTCATCACGAACCTGGAAGCGGGAGTCTTGCGCGCGGTGCGGCAGCCCGTCGAATTCCGGCTGATCGTCGTGCTCCAACAGCGCGCGCGCCGCCACATTCATTTGCACCAGGCGTCCGCTGCCATCAAAGAGCACCACCCCATCGGCCATGGCCTCGATGGTCGCCGAAAGCTGAGTGGCTCGGTCGGCGACTTCGCGCTCCAGGCGTTTGCGGTCGGTGATGTCGTGGCTGGTTTCCAGCACGTAGACGCGCCCATCCGGCTCATGCACCACCTGATGGCGGCTGAGCACGGTCACCAGCCGGCCATCGTGAGTCGTATGCGTCAGCTCGCCGGTCCACTCGCCCTCACGCATGACGAGCGCTTCGAACGCCGCCGCGGCGATCGGGTGCGCGGTGCGCAACAGTTCATGACTGATGCGCCCAAGCGCCGCGGCGGCAGCGTAGCCGTAGAGCCGCTCCGCGCCCCCATTCCAGTAGACGATGGCGCCCCCCGGCTCCCAGACAAAGATCGCGTCGTGGATGCGTTCCAACATGCGGGACTGCCACGCGGGATCGCGCTCCAGGCGCGGCTCGGGGCGCGGCTCGGGGCGCGGCTTCGGCCGTGCCCGCGCGCCGCGCGCGCCGGCCCCAGCCTGGGCGCCGGACCGGGCAGCGCCGTGCGGCGGTTCATCTGGTGAGCGCTGGCGACGGTGTGGCGGCATAGGTGACATCCTCTACGAACGCTCAGAACGCTGGACAGTTCAGTTCTTCTCGACGTATTCGAGCAGGCGCTGGCCGTGCCCCTCCGCCTTGACCT
>DASYGC010000622.1:0-1721 GCA_036000225.1 Ktedonobacterales bacterium
GCCCGCGCGGTCACGCGGCCAGAGGGCCGCCCCACGCCGCGCCCAGCCAAGGCCGACGGCGTTGACGACGGCCAGCAGCGCCAACGCGCTGGGTATCAGCAACACCTCGTCGTTGGCGTGCCCATACGGTGTGCCGAAGCACCAGAGCACACTCAGCAGTCCAAAGAGCGCGGTCGGGCTGAGGGCGCCACGTAGCCGCCAGTACAGCGCGATCGTCGCGGCCACGGTGAGGACGACGACGAGCAGCGTAATCTGGGTGTAGAGACGCACCGGCAGATGTTGCAGGTAGTATTTGAGCAGTCCCAGCAGCGAGGGCATATCGGATTGGGTGTCCGTCATCCGCGCGAGGTAGAGGATCGAGCGTGGCCACGCCAGCAGCAGCGCCGGACCAGTCACCAGCAGATCGAGCAGCAGCAGCACGAAGCTCGCGCCGAAGAAGCCCTTCGCCACCCGCCAGCGCCGTCGCGTGGCGTCCGTGCCCCAGAGGAAACAGCCGGCGGAGAGCGCGGCCACCGGCAGGGCAAGCTGCGGCTTGAGCAGCGATGCGCTCATGAGGACGCCGGCGGCCACATCGGTCCACTTCCCTCGTCGCCAGAGCAGCCACACCCAGCCGCCCATCGCGGCGTACACGAGCTCGACAGGGTTGCCCCAGTACAGGCCGTAGACGGTGACCGGCGCCACGACGCTCAGCCCCGCGAAGACGAGGCGGCGCGCCCGCGTGCGCAGGATCCCGACCTCGTTGCGCCATGGCGCGGTGACGCCGTACGTGCCAGCGAAGACACCGAGGGCGCAGATGACGCGCCAGGCGACGAGCGCGTGCGCGGGGCTGACGAAGGTGAGCGGGATCACCAGCCACGCGAACAGCGGCGGATAGACGTAAGGCTGGTTCAAGTGGTGCGCTTTATCAACCAGGTAGATGATCCCCATGCCGCTCATGCGGGCGTAGCGCAGCAATGTCGCGGGGTCGTAGGGGTTCTGGTGGTCGCGTAGGGCGTGGGCGGCGGCGTAGAGCAGAATGAAGTCGTGGCCGGCGTTGGGCGCGTAGGTGTGCGCCAACGGCTGGAGTGTCCAGAGGAGCGCAAGGGTCAATCCAAGCGCGAGCAGCAGCGACCACATGCCCGCGCGCCGAATGCTTGCCGCCATCAACCGCCACCACACCATCGCCGAATACTCCTTGCGCTTGCACCGTGACGCGCGACGGCTCCTCACTCGAGGATGCGACGAGCAGATGTCTATACGGTGAGTCGGGATCCATCCGTGGGGCGGCGCAGTGTACCGCTGGTCTGACCGTTGAGATTAGGCTTCGCTGGAAGCCACGGCCGCTGGATGGGATAGCGCGCTTCTTCGCGCGCGACGAACTTCTCTACACTGGGAACGCTAAACAGGAACCTCTACACCATAGCTGCCGCAGCAGGCGCGCGTCAACAACACAGGACTGACAGGCCAGGGCGCTGCCTCTGCCTGTGGCAGGGGGGCGGCGACGCTCAACTACAGGGAGAGGTCGCCGCTTTGGCGCTTGCGCTCCTTGGCCGCGAGGTCCTGCGCGAACTTATAGCAGGCGTCGCAGGTGAGCAGGTGATCGGCCAGCGCGTTCGCGTCAGCGGGCGGGAGCAGCCGGTGCGTCTGTTCGCGAATGAGGCGGCGCGCGCGTTCGTGGTCAATATCGCCGTCCTGGTCGGGGATATCCAGCCCATCCTCATCGTCGCCTTCCGTGTGCGGGG
>DASYGC010000623.1:0-8874 GCA_036000225.1 Ktedonobacterales bacterium
GCTCCTCGTCGAGCTCTACGACTCCCTTCTCGCTCAGCCGGCTGAGGGCCATCTCGACCATGCCCACCGCACCCTCGACGATCCGCGACCGCGCGGCGACCACGGCATTGGCCTGCTGGCGTCGCAGCATCGCCTGGGCGATCTCGGGGGCGTACGCGAGGTGGCTGATCCGAACCTCCACCACCTCGACGCCCGCGATGGCCACTCGCGCGGCGACCTCTCTGGCAAGTTGGTCAGCGACTGCGTCGGTTGAGCCGCGCAGTGAGGTTCCGTCGCCCTGGGTGTCCTCGTAGGGATGACCCATGGCGACATGACGGAGCGCCGACTCTGACTGGATCGACACGAAGGCTGGGTAGTCGTCCACCCGGTAGACCGCCTTGGCCGTGTCGGCGACCTGCCAGACCGCTATGGCGGCGATCTCGACCGGGTTGCCGTCGGCGTCGTTGACCTTGCGGAGGTTGGTCTCGAAGTTGCGCACCCGGATGCTCACGGCGCGGCGGACTGTCAGCGGCCACACACACCAGAACCCCGGCCGGCGGACGGTGCCGACATAGGTGCCGAAGAACTGCACGACACGGCTCTGGCCAGGCGAGACGATCACGATCGAGCTTGCGACCAAGCTGAAGGCGATGATGGGCAGGACGATCGCCCAGACTCCCGCCTGCGTCTGAATGGCAACATAGGTCGCTCCCGCCAGCCCGAAAAGTGCGGCCACTCCCAGCCAACCGGTGATCATGGCTGCCTGCCGCTGCTGGATCTCCACGCTCGCCCCTTGATGGCCTACCGGCTCGACCATCGAGGTGGGCCGCTCCTGTTCGCTCATGGTGCCCTCCCAAGAAAAGTGATATCTATATGATATCACTTTCTTCCTCGGATGCAAGGGTCTGCTGGGCTCACCATTGGCGGGACGCACCGGTTTGGCCGTCCACGGCTTGGTCCATCGCTAATAGCGTGTTTGGCATGTCGTTAAGCCCGCCGCCCCAGGCGCACCACCAGCAAGCGGATCATGGCTACCTCAGAGGCGGTGTGGTCAAGCACCAGCGCAAGGGAGTCCGTCGTGCCGCCGTGCGGGGGTGAGGTTGGGAGCGAGGCCCTCCCATCGGCTATACTTTCTTTTGTGATGGATTGACCCATGGTCCAATGGCCAGCGCGATGTTTTTTCCCTGACGTGGTAGCGGCGTACAGGGCGCGCCCAATCGCCTACCCCCGCAAGACCGGAGCGTTTCGATGTCTACTGATGACCACACCACCCCCGCCAACAACGGCCAGCCGCCCACCGCCGCCGCCTCGGCCACCTCTGCCGATGCCGACGTGCGCGCCTTTGGCTTCGAGACCCGCGCCATTCACGCCGGCTACCGGCCCGATCCCACCACCGGCGCCTCCGCCGTGCCGCTCTATCAATCCTCCGGCTTTGTCTTCGAAGACACCGCCGCCGCCGCTGCCTACTTCAACCTGCAGGAGTACGGCAACATCTACTCCCGCATCATGAACCCCACGGTGGCGGCCTTCGAAGAACGCATCGCCAGCCTCGAAGGGGGCGCCGGCGCCGTCGCGTTCGCCAGCGGTATGGCCGCGCAGGCCGCCGCCATCTTCACCCTCACCCGCCCCGGCGACCACCTCGTCGCCTCGCGCGCCATCTACGGCGGCACCATCACCCAACTGCGCTACACCCTGGCCAAGTTCTCACTCGACGTCACCCTCGTCGATCCCGATGATCTGCCCGCCTGGGAGGCCGCCATCCGCCCCAACACCAAAGCCTTCTTCGGCGAAACCATCGGCAATCCCGGCGGCAACATCCTCGATCTCGCTAGCGTCGCCGCCATTGCCCATCGCCACGGCCTCCCCCTGATCGTCGACAACACCTTCGCCTCACCCTATCTCTGCCGCCCGCTGGAATGGGGCGCCGATATCGTCGTGCATTCCGCTACCAAGTATATTGACGGCCATGGCACCAGCATCGGCGGCGTGGTGATTGACTCCGGCACGTTTAACTGGTCCAACGGCAACTTCCCCGCCGTCGCCGATCCCTCGCCCGAGTATCACGGCCTCGAATTCCACGAAACCTTCGGCGTCTACGGCTTCCTGATGAAGTTGCGCTCCGAGACCCTGCGCGATCTGGGCGGCGTTCTCAGCCCCTTCAACGCCTTCATGTACTGCCTCGGCCTCGAAACACTCCATGTGCGCATGGAGCGCCACGTCCAGAACGCGCTGGGCGTCGCGCGCTTCCTCGAAACCCACCCCATGGTCGAGCGCGTGCGTTACGCCGGCCTGCCCAGCAGCCCCTACTATCCCCTGACGCAGCGCTACCTACCGCGTGGCGCGAGCGGCGTCTTTGCCTTCGATCTGGCCGGCGGGCGCGAGGCCGGCCAGCGGTTCATCGAGTCGCTGCGGCTGTGGAGCCATCTGGCCAACGTCGGCGATGCACGCAGCCTGGTGATCCACCCCGCCAGCACCACCCATCGCCAGCAGAGCGATGAGGATCTGGCGGCCGCGGCCATCACTCCTGGCACCATCCGCCTCTCCGTTGGCCTCGAAACGCTCGACGACCTGCTCTGGGATCTCGACCACGGCCTGCGCGCCGCGTCCCACCTGGTATCCCACCCGCGCCCGTCCGCCGCCACCGCGTCAGATGCGCCGCGCGCCACGGAGGTGACCGCATGAACCGTAACCAGCGCCACGACGATGCCAGCGCCGTCGCCTGCCCGCTCCCTGGCAGTGGGCGTCCACCAGACGCCCCGACGGCCGCCGACCTGGCGCGCTACCAGGACGAAGCCACCATCCGCGCGATCTTGCGCACCATGCGCACCATCGCCATCGTCGGCCTCTCGCCTAACAACCTGCGTCCCAGCAATTTTGTGGGCTTCTATCTGCAACGCCACGGCTACCAGATCGTCCCCGTCAACCCCAAGGAACGCGAGATTCTCGGCGCGACCTGCTATCCCTCGCTCGCCGACATCCCCTTTGCTGTGGATGTCGTCGACGTCTTTCGCGCGCCGGACGCCGTGCCCGCCATCGCGCGCGAGGCCGTACGCATCAAAGCGGGCGCGCTATGGCTGCAGTTCGGTGTCATCAGCGCGGAAGGCGCGGCCATCGCTACCAGCGGCGGCCTACGGGTGGTGATGGATCGCTGCCTCAAAGTCGAGCATGCGCGCCACCTCGGCCAGATGCATGTGCTCGGCTTCAATACCGGTGTCATCAGCTCCAAACGCGGCTAACCCTGCCTCTCCGCCACCGCGCTCACCTCACCTGTGCCGCCGGTGCGCGCGGCACCCTCGCCAGCGGTGGTCCGGGGCAGCCACACAGGACTTCTCGCCTGGCCGCCGCAGCCGTGTTGCGCCCGCCGGAGGTTAAATGTTGCTGAGAACCGTTGACAGGCCAGAGCCGGTCTGCCATGCTGCATACGATGGCATGCTCGATGCGTGGATGACACCAAATCTCCGCTGACGGTGCCCTCCGCGCAGGCAAACTTCGCGACGGACGCCATAGGGGCGCAGGGGTATGCGCCTGGTTTCAACCGCCAGTGTTCGCTGGGACCGGACTCCCGCTTGCGCATGGTCGAGGAAGATGCAGTGCACACCCGTCCTCTCCCTACCCTCCCCGATCCCACCAACATGTCACCCACTCGGTCACGCAAGCGGCAGGTTGCCGCGGGCGCACTGTCCGAGATCACCGTCGACCTGAGCGTCGGTCGTGCGCGCCAGCGTGACCGGCTGGCCGCGCTGCTGGTGGGCGTGGTGCTGGCGCTGTGCTTTCTCTCCGCAATCTGGAATCTGACGGATGCCTGGCTGGCCGGTCGCGCGCTGGACTGGCGGCTGTGCGCCGAGACGCTCCTGGCGCTGACGCCCCTGGTCGGTCTGGCGTTCGTACTCTACATCGTGCTGGCGCACTGGAACTGGGCGTACGTGCGCTCGTTGACCCTGCGTTCGGCGGCCCTGGCGGGCTACGACCAGGTGGCGCCCATGGCAAAGCGCCAGCCGGCCCGCTTCAAGCCCAAGGAACGGAAAACGACGCCGGAAGCGCTCGATGCGCTGCGCCGCGGCGAGGCGTCCCCGTCTCGCGCCCTGACCGCGGTGGCCGGTGTGGCCGTCCTCATCGTGCTGGTCACTGGCTGCTGGGCGCTGCTGCGTGGCGTCACGCTGGTCGGCGCCTACGCCCAGTTGGCCGGCGTGCTCGATGGCATCGCCGCGACCAATCCCATGCAACGCTTCTCGCTGGGCGCGCTGCTCGCGCTCGATGCGCTGGCGCTGCTGCTCGCGCTGGGACTGGTGGTGCGCCATCTCTCCCGCCCGCGGGCCAGCCGCGGTCAATCGTATGTCGCCGATGAGCTGGGCCTGCGCCTCGCCACCGGCGAGCAGGCAATCGCCTGGACCGCGGCGCGCGCGTTCTACATGGCGGTCGAACGGCGCTGGCTCGGCCATGCGACTCGTTCGGTATATGTGCTCGATTCCGGCGCTCTCCAGCTGTCGTGGGCCATCCCCGCCAGCGCGAACGCCACAACCGGCACGCAGCATGAATGGCTCTGCCGTACCATCGTGACGCGTACCAGGCTGCCACTGCGCGACCTGACTCGCGAGACGACCCGGCTCACCGGCTGGCGCGCCCTGTGGTCGCCGCCCACCGCGCTGGCCGCCGACGCCATCGTGCGCAGCTGGATTCACCTGGGGGTGGCCGGCACCGCGCACGCCCGGCTCAAACGCGCCACGCGCCCGCTCTCCGCCGTGCTCGCGCTTGCCATGCTGCTGCTGGCGCTGCTCGCGGGCGGCGCGGCGCTCGCCCAGCGCACGCAGGCGCACCAACAAGCGGCACTGCTGGCGCGCATTTATGCCGGTAAGCCGCTGTACGCCGATCCGCTCACCGACCCGGATAACGACTGGCCCACACGCCCCGCCCAGACGCCCGCTGGCATGTTTGCGTTCGCCGGCGGTGCCTACCGCTTGACGGGCGGCGCTGCCAGCACCTTTCTCGCCGCACTGGCTCCCGGCAGCTTCGGCGATGTCGCGGTGCGAGTCACCGCGCGACAGATCGGCGCCAGCCCCGCCAGCGGTGTCGGCCTCATCCTGCGCGCGCAGGATCACCCGTCCGACCGGATCATCTTCGCGGTAGATCAGGCGGGCGCATGGTTCCTCGCGCGCTATCACAGCAGCGGCGCCAGCGCAAGCGACGGCGCCTGGATCTCGCTCGGCGGCGATGTCGCCAACAGGGCGGTCCACACCGGCTCGGGCGCCGCCAACCAGTTGACCGTGCTGATGCGCGGTACGACGTATACCTGCTATGTCAATGGCGCCTTTGTCGGCACCGTGCGCGCGGGCGCCAGCGGCGCGCTGACCAGCGGTGGTGTCGGCCTGTGGCTGGGCGATGCCAGCACCACCGGCGCCTTCACCGACTTCGCCGTCTTCCCCGCGCCCGCCGCGTGATCTGCTCGCCCCGATCCGAGGGTGCGGGAGGAGTCAACCGATACCAGATCAGGTGGGACTTCGGATCCCCTTTTCAAGAGGCGGACCGCATGCCGGGGAGGGATCTGTTACTGTAAGCGTGGAATGTCGCTTCAGTGGCAGGGGCTCCCCCGCCACTGAAGCTGCCGCATCACGTCAACTGATCCACCCACCCGAGAAGGGAACGGAGGACGTTCCTGTGCTTATGCTTACTCCAATTCGACTACTGGCAGACCGTGTACGCCGAGAGTGGTGGAGATTTCGCTGCCGTGATGGATGTCATGTTCGAGCACACCCCAGATAATCCACTGGCGCGAACGTGCGGGTCCCACTTCTCCAGCCTGACGCGCCGCATCCACCCACATCTGGGCGAATGGCTGGAGCGCAGGCTCTACCAGTTTCGCGTGACGCACACGTTCCGCATCATCCAGAGGCGGGCAGAGCTGCTCAAGATCAGCAGGGGTCAGGCGGGCAAGTGTCTGCTGGATCATCTGCCAGGTCTTCTCAAGCCCGGCAACCAGTTCCGCCGCCGAGTGTAATGGATCCACGTCCCCCTCACAGACTCCCAGAGCCCATAATTCGAGGGAAGCCAGATCGTCGCTCCCCTCGCCCATGCGTGCGTGGAACCACCAGGCGCGATTGGCGACAATGTGCGTCACGTACATGCCAATTGACCAGTGTTGCGGCGTGAGGCGCAAGGCAAGCTGGTCTTCTGTTAGGGGCGCGACGGCCGCGACAAGATGCTGCTGGTATCTACCCCAACCCGCGTAGAAGGGGAGGAGTGAAAGTTGATGTTCTGTCATGACAGGTACTCCTTGCTGTTCTCGAAGAGAACAGCAGCGCAATCGTATCAACACGCGCGAGGAAACGATGGGAGCAGAAAGGCGTAGAGCGACTGAGCGCGCAGGCCTGCTGAAAGACACGCGCGAGTTGAAAGCAACAATGGTATGTCTGTTTCACTGTGTGAACAGGAAACAGGATGGAGTTAGCGGCACACTGGCATAGGTGTTAAATCCTCCAAAAACGAGTGAATACTTCCATCAGCATTCAACACAGAGAGAAGCGAGCCTGTCAAGTGAGGCTGGCGTAGCCGCAGGCCTGATAGCCCGGTGATGCGGTAGGATAGAGACTGACATGCTGGCGATGGCGACTGGCGCTGGTAGGCCATGACGATACGCGGTTGAGGAGGCGAAAAATTGAGCAACCAGGACGAACCCCGGACCGCCGCGAGCGATGCCGCGAGCGGCACGACGCATGGCGCGGGCCACCCAACGCGCGACGAGTTGGATGCCATGCGCGGCACGCCGCGCTTTTTCGAATACTGGAATCGCATGGAAGCCGTGAGCTGGATGGGCGTGCGCATCGTCGAAAGCGCGGATGGCTACGCGCGCGCGGTCTTCGAGCCGGAGGCGCACCACCGTGGCGCGGGCGTGGGCGGACGCGCCGTCACCGGCGCGACGCAGGCCTACATCTTCGACTTCGTCACCGGCGCCGCCGCTTCGTCGCTGACCCACGGCGCCCAGCCACAGGTGACCGTCAAGCTCGACTGCACCTACCATCATCCGGCCTACGACACGCCGCTCGCCTTCGAAGCCCGCGTACTGACGGCGGGGCGCCAGGTGGTCTTCGTCGACGCCACCTGCACCGATGCGAACGGCAAGATCTGCTCGCGCTGCACCGCCGTCTACTACCGCTTCCAGTCCCGCCCGAAAGCAGAATAGAAAGGCACTTCTTCACCAACTCTACCCGCGACCGGAGGCCTGACCTACGGTGCTATGATCTGTAGAGGCAGGAAGATAGTGCGTGGAAGGCGAACACCATGAACGCCGCGGCCTCCCACCAATTAGCACGCATCCATCACTCGCTCGTGGTCGCCGCCCTGGGCGCCGCGATCCTCGTCAGTCTCTGCATTGTGGCGGTGTTGACCCTGAACGCCAGCGCCGTACAGTCCTTGTCGGTTGCCAACTCGCCCTGGGAGCGCAGCGCGCTGTTGGAGTCGGCGGCGGTGCTCTTTGGGTCGGCGGTGGTTTCCAGTGCGCTACTCAGCGGCGTGCTGTGGTGGCGCATCGTGGTGCGTCCGCAAGACCCTGGCATCGTGCGTGGCGTGGTGGCCGGGCTGCACAGCGGCCTGCTGATCCACCCGCTCACCTGGTTTTTGGGCTTCCTGACCCTGATGCTGGTGTACGGCGCGCAAATTAACCAGCTCGGCAAAGGGGCGCTGATCGGGTTGCTGTATGGCATCCCCCTCAGCATCAGCTACACCGGCCTCGGACTGGCCGCCGGTGGCTGGATCACCATCGCCGTGGGCGCGCTGGCCAGCGGCGTGGCGCTCACGGCGTAGCGCGTCGCGACGCGGGTCAATCCGCGATGCGCTGAAAGAGATGACAGTTGAAGCGCACCGCCAGGTCGAGGTCTTCCAGGCGGATATGCTCGTTGGGCGAGTGCGCGCCATTGGCCCAGTAGACCGGATCGCCCGGCGCCGAAAGGCCCGGCGCGCCTACATGGCGGCGCAAGGCGCCCAGCAGCGGCAGCGTCCCTCCGCTGCTGGGCGTCACCGATGCTGGCTTGCCCGCGAAGGTCTCCGCCACAGCCCGCACCCGTTGTACGAAGGGATCATCCAACGGGCTGGTGACCGGCTCGGCATTGGAAAACGTGGTGATGGCGATGTCGCCGTAGCCGTGCTGTTCCAGATGCCGGCGCAGTTTGGCCAGGATGTCGTTGGGGTCCTGGTTGGGCACCAGGCGAAAATCAATCTTGGCGCTGGCGGCCGCCGGCAACACGGTCTTGGTGCCCTCGCCGGTATAGCCGCTGACCATGCCCGCGATGTTGCAGGTGGGCGCGAAGGCCTGCCGCTCGCGCTGGGCCACCCCGGTCAGATGATCGACGAAATGCTCGATCTCGTACAGCGCCTTCGTTTCCGCTTCGGTGTCTTCTTCGTCCGCTAGCGCCTCGCGCTGCGCGGCGCTGGGCGCGAGCACGGCATCATAAAAGCCCGCGATGCGCACATGCCCCTTGGGCGTCTTGAGCGTGGCCAGCGCCTGCACCAGCCGCCAGGCAGCGCTGGGCAGCACGGGAGCCCCGCCCGAGTGCGCATCGCGCGCCAGGCAGCGAACATCGAGCTGCACATAGAGCAGCCCCTTCGAGCCCACCACCAGATTTGGTCGCCCGCTGGGCGTGAAGCCCGTGCCTTCCCACAGGCAGCCATCGGCCTTGAGCAGCCGCGCATGCGGCTGGATGATCCGCTCGAAATGCGGACTGCCGATCTCCTCCTCACCTTCGATGATGTAGCGCAGCGTCAGCGGCAGTTCGCCGTGCACCGCGCGCAGCGCGCGGATCGCGGTCAGCCGCGCGGCGATCTCGCCTTTGTCGTCGCAGGTGCCGCGCGCGTAGAGCTTGCCGTCGCGCACGGTTGGCTCGAACGGTGGCGAATCCCACAGCTCCA
>DASYGC010000624.1:0-1745 GCA_036000225.1 Ktedonobacterales bacterium
GCCGACGACGGCGCCGTGGGCGGCGGCATCCAGGTCGGCATCGGCGAAGACGACGAAGGGAGCCTTGCCACCCAGTTCCATGTGCACGCGCTTGAGGCCGCTGGCGGCGGCGCGCATGACGGCGCTGCCGGTGTCGCTCGCGCCGGTGAGCGAGATCATGCGCACATCGGGATGGGCGACGAGGGCGACGCCGACCTCATCGCCGCCGGTGATGATGTTGAGCACGCCGGCGGGCAGGCCGGCTTCGAGGGCGAGCTGGCCGAGGGCCAGGGTGGTGAGCGGAGTCTCGATGGCGGGTTTGAGCACGACGGTGTTGCCGGCGGCCAGGGCGGGGCCGATCTTCCAGATGGCCATCATCAGCGGGTAGTTCCAGGGGCAGAGCTGGCCGATCACGCCGACTGGCTCGCGGCGGATGATGCTGGTGTAGCCGGGGACGTATTCGCTGGAGGCGCGACCTTCCAGCGTGCGGGCGCCGCCGGCGAAGAAGCGCAGGCAGTCGATGGTGAAGGGCAGGTCGCTGTCGCGGGCGAGTTTGATGGGCTTGCCGACATTGCGCGATTCGAGGGCGGCCAGGACGGGCAGATGTTGTTCGAGCAGATCGGCTAGCTTGTAGAGCACGGCACTACGCGCGCTGGGGCCGATGCGCGACCAGCGACCGTCGTCGAAGGCGGCCTTGGCGGCGGCAACGGCGCGCTGGACATCGGCGGCGTTACCCTCGGGCACGCGGTCGGCGGGCTTGCCGGTGGCGGGGTTGGTCAGGGTGTGGTGGCGGCGCGAGCTGGATTCGACCAGCGCGCCGTCGATCAGCAAACGGTCGGTGGCGAGGGTCTGTATGGCCATGGGAGAGGGGTCCTTTCGCCGCGGCGTGTGGTGGTGGGTGGGTAGACGGATGATGTGACAATGCGCGGGTGGGGTCAGTATATGCCGCGCGGAGGGGGAGCCTCAAGGGCTGTCAGCGCACAGGCTGGCCGGAAGGTGTTGGCCAGTGTGGCGCATCAGTCGCCGCGGTGGCCATCGCGCATGCGGCGCGAGAGCAGGGCAGTGCGCAGGTTGAGCTTGCAGAAGGGATCACTCAGGTCTACGCCGCAGATGTGCTCGATGCGGTGGAGGCGGTATTTGAGCGTGTGTCGATGCACGATGAGGCGTTCGGCGGCGCGCACGCCATTGCCATCGCATTCCAGGAAGACATCCAGGGTGTGGAGGAGCTCGCCGCCACGGGTGCGATCGTGTTCGTCCAGGTGCTGAAGGTGACGCGCATAGGCGTTCTCGGCGAAGGTATCGGGCGGCAGGGCGTGTAGCCAGTGGAGTAGGCCCAGTTCGTCGAAGTGGGCCACCTGGCGATCGCCGCCAAGGGTGGGCAGCAGGGTGAGTGATTCGAGCGCCTGCTCGTAGGCGTGGTGGAGGGTGACGGCGTCGTTGTGGCGTGCGCTAGCACCGAGATGGATGGGATCGTCGAGCAGGCGCGTTTCGACGAGAAAGCGCTGACAGTAGTCGTCCACTAACTGGGCGCGAGTGCATTCGACCAGCACGACGACGCGGCCGGCACGCTCACCGACCGCGGCGGGCAGACCCAAATAGCGGGCGGCGGTGCGCGCGGCCATTCCGAGCACATGCGCATCGTTGGCGCCGGGGTCGGCAACGACGACCGCATGGGGGGCTTCGAGACGCATGCGGAATTGGGCAGCGTCTTCGCGCAGTGTGTTGTCGAGTGTGAGATTTGCGGATAAGAGACGGCTGATGACGCG
>DASYGC010000625.1:0-7887 GCA_036000225.1 Ktedonobacterales bacterium
GCGTATTCAGATACCAGTGGCCCAGCAGCATCGCCGTCGTCACCCCACCCAGCGCGATGGCCCCCGCCAGGAATGCCGCCACCACGAACGCGCCGCCCAGGTGCGCATCGGCTAGCGGGCGGTACGCCATGCCCACGACGAGGACTGCCGCCAGGCCCACCAGCGCCGTCAGCGCGCCAGTGATCTGGCGTGCCAGCACGATGCCTCGTCCTGGCTCCGCCGCGGGCCGCGCCGCCGCGGTCACGGCCGCCGCGGGCTGCTTGACGGCCACCACCTCATCGAACAGCGCCTCGGGCGGACCCGCCGCCTCGTCGTCCAGGTACGCCGCGCGTTTGCGTCGCTTCCTGGGATCAGGACTCAGCCACAGCAGCACATTCCACGGGATGATCAGCAGCGTGAAGGCCAGCACCAGCGGCCCCTGCCACGCCAGCCAGCGGCCATCCAGCCCGTAGCCGCGCAGCACGGCGGGTGTCGCGAACGATTGCATGGCGCCATAGGTCAGCAGCGCGAAGACCGCGTACAGCACACCCTGGAAGATGATGTAGCCCCGGCTGGTATCGCCACGCCGGTCCAGCAGATAGAGCGTCACGAAGGCGCCGACCGTCAGTTCGAGCAAGACGAGAAACAGCGCGGGTGGCAGGCTTTGCATGAGTCCTCTCAACCTGTTGGACTACGAGGCACGTCGCTGCCAGCCGACCATCGCTCCGACGGACGCGGGCGCGCTCGCCTGAGATTATAACCTGATGTCCCGTTCGGCGCCATCACAAGAGCGTGCGCCGATGCTGTCCCGCGCCCACTACCCCGTGCGCCGGCACGGGATGAGTAGCGGTGTCGTAGGGGCGCATGGGTATGCGCCCGCGTCCGCGATCTACCACCCAGTTCACCGCACACCCAGTTCACCGCAGCCGACGAGCCCCGCCACCGAATCGTGACATCCACCATTGAATCACCGGCCAGAAACGGCCACATTGCTTGACGAATCACCGCCCCTGCGGTATGCTGATTAGGTTACCGCAAATTGGGTGCCACGTATCGGCACAGAGGCGCGCCACGGTTTTCTCCAGCGAGATGCGTGCCTGAACGATCGTCGCCACCCCCAGCAGCAGTCCCCCGGCGGGGGCAGTGAGAGCAGAGCTATGTGTGCTTAACCAGGGCGCTCCCAGGCACGTATAACGTGCGGGGGCCGACCATCTCTGGCCCGCAACACTAGGCATTGCCCCATGATGGGCTGGCTGCTTCATTCTTGAGAGCGCCAGCCCACTTTATTTGCCATTTGGCTGGCGCTCGATGCGACCGGGCAGCCGGTGTGCCGGGAGATCGTAGCCCGGCGAGGAGGGCACAATGCCAGACCGACCAACCGAACCATCATCACCGCCACATAGTGGACCGACCACTCCCCCACCGCCACCACATAGTGGGCCGACCAGTCCTCCACCCCCGACGCCGCCGCGGTTCCAGTCCACCAGCACCACCGCGCCGCGCCCTGGCACCGTGCGCCCAGCGGGCGGCCCCAACGGCGGCGGCGGCTTGCGTCCTACCCCGCCGAATTATGGACCCCCCCGGCCGGCGGGCGGCCCTAATGGACGCCCAGCGGGCGCACCGGTTGGGCCGGGTGCACGGCCGGGTGGGCCAGCCGGTCCCGGTGGACCTGGCGGCGGCTTCGGCGGCCGGCCCGGTGGCGGCTTCGGCGGCCGGCCCGGCGGTCCGGGTGGCCCTGGCGGCCGGCCAGGCGGTGGCGGTTTTGGTGGGCGTCCCGGTGGCGGCGGCTTCGGCGGGCGGCCTGGAGGTGGCCCCGGTGGGCGACCGACTGGCGGGCGGCCTGGTGGCCGGCCAGCGGGTGGCCGCTCCGGCGGGCGCGGTGGCGCCCGTGGCGGACCCGCGTTTAGCCCGACCAATGGCGCGCGTCCGGCGGCGGTTGTCGAGCCCAGCGGCCCGATTGCCCTCCCCGCGCAGATCGTCGTCAAAGATCTCGCCGACCTGCTCAAAGTCACCGTCAATGCCCTCATTCGCGAACTGATCGGTCTGGGCATCTTTGCCGGCATCAACGACGTCGTGCGCTACGACGCCTCCTCCAAGGTAGCGGCCAAGTTGGGCTATGAGCCAGAGGAAGGCAAGGCGCCCGCGCCACCGCCCGCGGTGGCGGCCCGCACGACCCCGGCTCCCACCGCCGCGCCGGCCAGGGCCACTGATGGCGTCACCCGCCCACCAGTGGTCACCGTCATGGGACACGTCGACCACGGCAAAACCTCGCTGCTCGATGCCATCCGCGACACCAAGGTGGCCGCGGGTGAGGCGGGGGGCATCACCCAGCACATCGGCGCCTATCAGGTCGAAATCAATGGGCGCAAGATCACCTTCCTGGATACGCCGGGCCACGAGGCCTTCACCGCCATGCGCGCGCGCGGCGCCCAGGTGGGCGATATCGCCGTGCTGGTGGTGGCCGCCGATGACGGCGTGATGCCGCAGACCAAAGAGGCCATTGACCATGCGCGCGCCGCGGGCGTGCCCATCGTCGTCGCCATCAACAAGATCGACAAGCCGGGCGCCAATCCCGACCATGTCAAGCAGCAGCTGGCCGACAACGATGTCGTCATCGAAGAGTACGGCGGCGACGTGATCGCCGTGCCGGTCTCCGCCAAGAAGCGTCAGGGCATCTCCGAGGTGCTCGAAATGCTGCTGCTGGTCGCCGATGTGCAGGATCTGAAGGCACGCGAGACCGGTCCGGCGCAGGGCGTCATCATCGAGGCGCGCATGGAGAAGGCCAGCGGCGCCACGGCCACGGCGGTGGTGCAGGACGGCACGCTCAAGCTGGGCGACACCATCGTCGTGGGCGAGATCTTCGGCAATGTACGCGCCATGTTCGACGACACGGGCAAGCGCATCAAAAAGGCCGGTCCCAGCACGCCGGTGAGCATCCTGGGCCTCCCCGAGGTGCCCGCCGCCGGCGATCGCTTCGAGGTTGTCGCTGACGATAAGGCCGCGCGCGCCATGGTGGAGTTACGCGCCACCACGCGCCAGCACGACGATCAGACACACGTGACGCTCGACACACTGTATACCGCCATGCGCGAGGGCAAGATCAAGGAGTTGAACCTGCTGGTCAAGGCGGATGTGCAGGGTTCGGCGGAGGCCATCAAGCACGCGCTCACCCAGGCGGGCGACGAGAAGATGAAGGTGCGGCTGATTCGCGATGGCATCGGCGATATCAGCGAAACCGATGTGGATCTGGCTGCCGCGTCGGGGGCTATCATCATCGGCTTCAACGTCAAAGCCGATGCCCATGCGTTGCGCCTGGCGGCCGCGCAGGGTGTGGATATTCGCTACTACGACGTCATCTACAAGCTGGTTGACGATATCGAGGCCGCGCTCACCGGCCTGCTGGAGCCAGTCTACCGCGAACAAGTGGATGGCCACGCCGAGGTGCTTCAGATCTTCAAGGCGGGTCGTTCGACCATCATCGGCGGCTGCCGCGTGACCGATGGCAAGATCACGCGCGGCTCGCAGGTGCGTCTCCAGCGTAACGGCAAGGTCGTCTGGACGGGCGCCGTCGAGTCGCTGCGCCGCGGCAAGGACGATGCGCGCGAAGTCCTTCAGGGCTTCGAGTGTGGCATCGTGCTCGCGGACTACAACGAGCAGGAGATGGGCGACATCATCGAAGCCTATAGCAAGGTGCGGGTATAGTCCGGCTGCCTCTTGCGGTGACTCCCCACGGGAGTTATGCTCTGGGGCGAGCGGGGCCTCCCCGCTCGTCCTTTCCGACCAGGCGGTCTCAACCGCCTGGTCGCTAGCGCCGCGTGAGGTGCAGCATGGCCCACAATCGCCGTCAGGATCAGCTCGGCGAGTTGATCGTCGAAGAGCTGAGCGACCTGATCCACCACCATATGAAGGATCCGCGCATCGGGTTTGCCAGCATTACGAGCGTGCAGCTGTCGGGTGATCTGCGGCACGCCAGGGTCTTCGTCAGCGTCATGGGCGAGGCCGCTGACCAGCGCGCCACCCTCCAGGCGCTGGAGCATGCCAACGGCTTCTTGCGCCACGAGCTGGCTCAGCGCCTCTCCATCCGCTACACTCCCGAGATCGTCTTCCGCCTGGATGAATCCATCGAGCGCGGCGCGCGCGTGATGAATCTCATGCGCCAGGTGCGCGAGGAATCTGCCACTCCGGTAGACGCGCCCTCGCTCACCGCGCCTGGTCCTGGCTCCCAGGAGTGATCTTCCCGATGCGGCCGGCTGCGACACCCACCCGGCTCGCCGCCCGTCCTTTCGTCGTGGCCCCACCGGCTGCGTCGTAGTCGCGCACGGGTGTGCGCACTGGCCCCGTTATCTCTGCGTCAACCGCACGGCGTTTCGCAGGTCCGTAGTGGCGCACGGGTGTGCGCTCCGGCCTCATTATGGCCCCCAAGGCGGCGCACCGATTGCGTACGGGGCGCCGATCAAGACGAGCACGAGGAACGACCCGCCGATGTCTCAATCCACGCGTTCCGACGACATGCATCGCTCCAATGGCGCGGGAATAGAACGGACGCGCCTGACGCAGGCAGCGCATGCGCGCTCGGATGATCCGCCACTCCGTGAGCGCTACCTGGATGCCGGGCGCTGGATCGAGCGTGATCGTGCCTTGATAGCCGTCAGTGCGCACACGCTGAGGCTGATCGTGAGCAACAAGTCAGCGAGTTGAGGACGAGAGGCGTATACCCTATGACCAGGCCCAGCCGCGCCGGTAATACCCCCAATCCCCCCCCAACGCAACACGCGCAAGTGCAGACCGAGCCGCCTCTTGAATCGGCGCTGGCGCACCTGCTCGCCGCCGCCAGCGGCCTCGATGCGCCGTTTGACGCCGCCTGGGCACTCATCGCGCCAGCGCGCCGCATCGTACTGCTCGCGCACGAACACCCCGACCCCGACGCGCTGGGGTCCGCGCTGGGCCTCTCCCACGCCCTGGCGCCACTGGGCAAGCAGTGTGTCGTCGCCTGCGCCGATGTCCCACCAGACACCTACGCCTTCCTGCCGGGTATCGCGCGCGTCGTCACCGCACTGCCCGACGAACGCTTCGATCTGGTGATCGCCCTCGACGCGGGCGAGTGGTCGCGCTATGGCGCGCTCTACGACCGCCATCAGGCGTTCTTCGACGCCGCCACCACCCTGAACCTGGACCACCACGTCACCTCGCGTGGCTGCGGCCAGGTCAACATTATCGACGTGCCCTCCGCGGCCACCGCTGAGCTGCTGACCCTCTTCCTGCTCAACCGCGCCATCCCCATCGACCGCGAGACCGCCATCTGCCTGCTGGCCGGCATCATCACCGACACACGCGCCTTCGAGTTCGACGCCACCACCGCGCGCACCCTGGCGGCCGGCGCTTATCTGGTCAGTCGCGGCGCCGTGCCCCAGGACATCATCAAGCCGGTCTACCGCATGAAGCCGCTGGCCAAGGCGCGCCTGTGGGGGCTGGCGCTGGGCACGCTGGCGGCGGCGCTGGCGGGCCGCCTCGTCTGGGCCGAGATTCACACCGATATGCTGGCGGCGGTCGGCGCCACGGCGGATATGGATGACGGTCTCTCCAGCTATCTGGTGGATATTGACGGCGTGGGCGTGGCCGTGCTCTTCAAGGAGCAGCCCGACGGCACCACCCGCATCAGCACCCGCACGGCCGGTCCTTACGATGCCGCCACCCTGATGGCGCACTTCGGCGGTGGCGGCCATGCGCGCGCGGCCGGCTGCACCATCGCCGCCCCATTGGCCACGGCGAAGGCGCGGGTGCTCGCCTATGTCGAGCAAGCGATGCAGCAGGTACGCGAGGACGAACCGCGCGGTGGTCGTGCGAGCGAGATGGTCTCTGAGCAGCAACCGCCACCCAAGAGCCACTGATACCAAGTTCGGGTGATCGGTGGCGTTTCGTAGTCGCGCACGGGTGTGCGCTCTGGCCTCGTTATGCGTTAGCCTTCATGCGAACTTGGTGTGATAGATTGGTCAATACTTCAGCAATCCATTCTAGTGATCGCTGGAAGGCCCTGCGTGATGACGACTCCTGACGAGCAGCCACCCACCAATCGCCACGCCGAGAGCCCCACATCTGGCCTCATACTCCATTGGTCGGCCGCCTACCAGCCCGCATGGGATGCCACGCCCGGCGCCTACACCGCGCGCGGCATCGTCGGCTGGGGCCGCAGCCGGCGGCTGGCGCGCGCCGAAGATCGCGCCGTCGCGCTGAAAGCCTACCTGGGCGTGCAGCACGACGACCCCAGCCGCTGGCAGGTGGCCGGCGAGCCACGCACCGTCTTCTTCCTCTCGCTCTTCCTCGCCAGCCGCACCATCGCGCTACGCACCTTCGCTACCCTGCCCGAGGCGCTCGCCGAGTTGCATGCCTTCCACGCCCGCCTGCATCTCCCCGGCTGACCCGCCGCACTGCCAACTATTGCCGCGCCGCCATCGCGCGACACCTCGCCCGCTCCGTAGTCGCGCACGGGTGTGCGCTCCGGCCCCCGTTATGCGCCCACACCCGCCGCAACCTGGCACCGCTTCCCCAGGACTACCCCCGCAATTGAATCGCGGGGCGCCTGTTCACACGCGTAGTTCCCGTCGAAGTTGCCGTTGGAGTACTGCGCGAGCCAGACCACGCCGCCACCGAAGGCATGCGCCGCCGCGCAGAACGACGCGGGGTCGGACGCCGGCGCGCCCGCTGACCAGTTGGGCACGCCGGGCGCGTAAGCCCCAGCGATCACACCCCACTGGTACGGCGTCGAGTAGATGCCCACCGTCATGCCCGCCGCCAGCAGTCCCGCCAGCGCCCCATGGATCACCTGCGCGTTCAAGGTGGTCGTGCTCGACCACGTGTTGCCGGTCTCGATGTCGAGCCACCACATGTTCGCCACCGCCGCCTGCGCGCCGGCATAACGCATCGCGCTTTGCGCGGCGCCGAAGCCATAGGTGTACGCCTGGCAAGCTTTGTCCTTGCGCGCGCAGGTGCCGCGTGTCAGCCCATAGTTGAGATTCATGTAGACCGACGGCGTGCTGCCCGTGCCCTGTTTGGCCCAGGCATACTCGCTGGCCAGGCAGGGGTTTTGCGTGTTGGCGCGGCCATCCGCCACGCCGACAATCCCGAAGCCAAAGGGAGTGGCGGGATATGCGCCGCCACATTGCGGCCAGGAGATGTCGAACCCCCGCGTGCCACTGGTGTAGCTGTACGCCCCCAGGGCCACCGCCGCACTGACCGTCGCGATCGTCACCGCCACGGCCAGTGTCACGCCGACGGCGCCCACCGCCGCGACATGCCGGAACCAGCGAAAGCGGAAGGGGAAAGCGCCCCCACGCACCAGCAGGCGCATGAGGCGCCAGCAGGCGCGCAAGACGCGCGGCAGTATCCCCATGATTCCCTCCCTTCGCGGATCCCTCCCTTCGCGACGCGGCGGTTCGGCTTGCAAGGTATCACACGCGCTCCGAGACGCGCAAGCACGGCCATAGCCGTCTCGCGGTGCGCTCCGCAAAAAGCTTGACAGCCCTCCGGCTATGTGTTATATTCACTTTTGCGTCTGGCGCAAGCGCGCTGATGCAGCCCCCGCCGCCGAGCACATCCGAGACGGGCGCGCACCTTGACAACTGAAGAGTGGGTAGCATCAACAGCGTACGCGGTGTGACGAGAACATCACACCGGCGGGACTCAACCACTCGGCGCTTCGGGAACCTCGGTTCCTGGCAGCGTCGCACTGGATGAGGAACCCAACAAAACCTTTGAGCAGAAGAAGACGAACGCGAGTTCGTCGGTTGTAGGCTCGAAATGAACCGAGCCATGGCGTGTTCCCTTCGCGGGGGATGGGCTGTGGGTTGATTGCATGGCGAGTTTGATCCTGGCTCAGGACAAACGCTGGCGGCGTGCGTAACACATGCAAGT
>DASYGC010000626.1:0-10140 GCA_036000225.1 Ktedonobacterales bacterium
CACTGTCCGCTCTATCGCTGCTGGTGTCGGGTACTCACGTGCTCGCGTCGGCGCCCCGCCTTCGGCGTTCCGCGCCACTCGCCCCACTCGCCCCACCGGCCCAGGCCCGCATCATCGTGAATCCAACAGCGGGCGGCGGACGCGGCGCATCGGCCATGCGCGAGTTGGCCGCGACGGCCAGCTGGCTGACGGAGCATGGCCTCGTGGCGGAACTTTGCCCGACCACCGCGCCCGGTGGGGCGCGCATCCTCGCGGCGGAGGCGGTCAGGGCAGGAATGCGCATGGTGATCGCCGCGGGCGGTGATGGCACCATCAACGAAGTGGTCCAAGAACTGGCGGGCCATACGGCTGCGCTGGGTGTCTTGCCTATCGGCACGGTGAATGTCTGGGCACGCGAGATGAACATCCCGCTGAGTCTGACCGAAGCGCGCAAGGTGCTCATCGAGGGTCTGCACCGGCGAATCGACTTGGGACGGGCTGGGAGTCGCTATTTCTTGATGTTCGCGGGCATTGGCATAGATGCCGAGGCCGCGCGGCGCGTGGAACACCGCTGGCTCAAACGCGTAGGACTCAAACTGCTCGACTATGTTGCCCTGGGCGGCTTTCTCGGTCTGACCCAACGCCCCGCGCGTGTCTGGGTGCGCGTTGAGGGCCGCAGACGCGCCACGCATGCCGTGCAGATTGTGGTGGGCAACACCCGGCTGTGGGGCGGAACTTTCGCGTTTACGCCAAACGCATTTGTGGACGATGGCTGGTTGGATGTCGTCTTTGTCGGCGGACACCATGTGATCCACCGCGTGGCCGTCATCCTGCGGGCCTTGCTCCGGCTGCCCACGCGTGGCTCTGGCGTTCGCTATGAGCGCGTTCGGACGTTATGCCTCGAATCCGAAACACCCTTGGGTGTCGAGGTCGATGGTGAGTTGCATGGGTATCTGCCGATGACGTTCTCCATCATGCCAAATGCGCTGACTGTGGTCCTGCCGCACAACGCGCCCGCTGACCTCTTCATTCGCCAACCGATCACTAGCACCAGTTGAGCGGCGGCATCACGATGTGACACACTGCACCACGATGGCGCTTCGTCGTTTTCGCCCGCGTGGCGCCGCCGGTAGGTTGTCGAACATGCTCAGTGGGAAGGAGCACAAACACATGGCGCGGCAGATGGTAGAGTTTACCAGCAACGGAGGCGCGACGCGGGGCTATCTCAGCACGCCTGACGCGGGCTCGGGACCCGGTGTGATCGTCATCCAGGAATATTGGGGTCTGGTGCCGCACATTCAGGATATCTGCGATCGATTTGCCCAGGAGGGCTTCGTCGCGCTGGCGCCTGACTTGTTTCATGGCTCCGCCACGAAGGAGCCCGACGAAGCGGGCAAATTGATGATGGCGCTCAACATTGACCAGGCCGCGAAAGATGTGCGCGGCGCGGCAACTTATCTCAAGCAGATGCCACAGGTCACCAGCGCGGAGATAGGCATTGTTGGTTTTTGCATGGGCGGCATGCTGGCGGTCTATGGAGCGTCAGTTAGTCCCGAGATCGGGCCGGTGGTCGATTTTTACGGCGTGCACCCCAGCGTTCACCCAGACTTCGCGCGCATCAAGGGACCAGTACTTGGCAACTTCGCGGAACGTGATGACTTTGTGAGCGGCGACGATATGCGCAAGCTCGAGTCTGACTTGCAAGCGGCCGGGGTGCAAACCGATTTCAGAGTGTATCCTGGCACACACCATGCGTTCTTCAACGATGCCCGCACCGGCCACGGCGAATCGTATGACGCGCCAGCAGCCGAGGATAGCTGGCAACGCACGCTGAGCTTCCTCCACACCTTTCTGAAGTAGCAACCCAGGCCAGCCGGGCGGCTATACTCCCGGCAATCTATCCAGACGACCTATCCAGACGACTGACCAGGCATGTCAGGCTGATGACAAGAGGCGAGTGAGAGCGTGCGCAAAGCTGGGAACGAGACACTGAGCCCACCGAGGCCAGATCTGGCGGATCAAGCGTGGTGGGCACTCAATGACGCGCCGGTGCGGATTGCGGAGACGATTGTTCCGCTGGTGGACGGTCGCGCTGCCATGCTCGCGATGTGCGCCGCGTTTCTGAGCGCCAAGCGTAGCATCTGGCTGGCCAATTGGGATATGCACGCGGAGCTCTGCATGGTGCGCGATCGCGACCAGCGCGCCGGGTTGGATGACACTCCCAATCAACGCCTGCTGATCGAGCGCCTGGGCGCCGCTGGGCTGAACCCAGCGGCGATCGACCTCTGGGTGCGTGACCAACTCAAAGTCGTCGATGTGCTGGGTTTCGCCGCTCAGCAGGGAGTCGACGTGCGGGTGCTCCTCTGGGATCCCTACAATCCCGGTGGGATGGTCCACATCACCAACAATGCCCCCGATCAGCGAGCTCTCCTCGCCGCGCGTGGTGTTCAGTGCCGCCTGGACAAAAGCAGCCGATCGCTGCTCCATGCGGCCCAGGCGCTGCATCAGAAGTGCGCCGTGGTGGATGGGCACATCGCGTTCGTGGGCGGCGTGGATCTCACAGTGCAGTGTGACGGCGATTTCGACCGCTGGGATACCTCATCGCATACGTTCGAGTCAGGCTCGCGCAGCACGGAGTTGGGACCAGCGCCACATCCCTGGCATGATTGCCACGTCCTCTTCACGGGAGACCCCGCCGCCGACGTACAACACAACATTGAGCAGCGCTGGGATGAGGCGGGCTGGCCCTGGTGGCGCCGGATCGCACCACCACTTGCCAGCCTGGGCGCCATGTACCTCGCGGGCCAGCGCCACAGCGGACAACGCGCGCTCCTCGCCGAAGAGCGGGGGGCCTTCCCAGCGGGTGCGGGACCAGACGTGCCCGGCGTCAAAGCACGCGTCCAGGTGGTACGCACCATTCCGCCGTTGACCTACCGCTTCGCCCCGGCCGGGATCTATGGCATCGCTCAAGCGTATACCCTCGCTGTCCGGCGAGCCAGGCGGTTCATCTACCTGGAGAGCCAGTACCTCTGGCTGGAGAACTACGTCGGCATTGACTCACAACGACTGGGTTGGCAGAGTCACCACATGCGCGCCCTGCTCACCGAACTGGCAGCCGCCGCAGAGCGCGGGGTGGAGATCGCGCTCGTGCTGCCGGATCACCCCAACTGCGGACGCCGCTTCACCGATGGCGGCATCGCCTGGCTGCGCCAACACGCGCCCCAGGCCGCCGCCGCGGGCCGTCTGCATTTCTTCACCCTGGCCACAGCGGCGCCAACCATGGCGCCAGACCTCGCACAAGGCCAGATGCGCTACCGACCCGTGTACGTCCATGCCAAAGTCGGCATCATTGATGATCGCTGGGCCACGGTTGGCTCGGCCAATCTGAACAGCCGTGGTTTGAGCCACGATGCGGAGTTGAACGTGGCCGTGCTGGATGGCGAGTTTGCGCGCGGGCTGCGTCTCATGCTCTGGTCGGAACATGCCGGTGCGCTCAAGCATGCGCTGACCGGCTGGCCCGCTCCCGCGGCGCTCCCGCTGCCCATGCCGCTGGTCGCGCCGGACGCCGAGGGGTTGATCTCCCTGGTCGAACAAACCGATCCGTGGCATGTGCTCGAAGGCCCAGCGGGCGATGTGGTCGATCTCGAGGATCCGCTGCACGGCCTCGAAGTGCTGACCGACCGGGCAGCGGCAAATCTCCAACACCTGCGCGATGGCCAGGCATTGGAAGGGCAACTCCTGCCGTATGTGAGTTTTGCTGAGGGCCCGGCACTTGGTCTGCGCGTGGACCGTGAGACCGGGTTCCTCGATCCCATGCGCATGGCCCATGAGGGCGTACACGTGCGTCATCCAGGCAAGTACACCTGACCGCCTGATTTCACGCGACGATCCGAAAGACCTGGTACTCCGCCGTTTGGGCAACCAACACAAAGCGCGGGTCGTGTCGCTCATCGAGGATGCGCGGATATTGCCCGGCGGGACGTAGGATGACCAGATACTCGGCGCCATACCGCCTGGCGCAGGCGTAGGCCACGTCGGGTGATTGTGCCGCCGGCAGCTCGATGGTTGGGATGCCGCTGGCGTAGTAGAGTGAGGTCGACTCGGTAGCCATCACGACCTGGGCGTGATGGGCGCGCAGCCAGCGTGTGGCATCTGCGAAGGTTCGCTGATCGTTGCGCGCGGTCGCGGCGACGGCGGGAACCGCGAACGCCAGGAGCGCCACTTGCAGCAGCACGGCGATGGCCAGCAGCGCGGGCGCCAGCGATACATGCAAGGGCAGCTGCTGGCGTGCCCAGCGCGCTGCCACGTAGATCAGCGTCAGCTCACCCCAGGCCAGGAACGGCGCTACGCTGGCCAGCGAGTGGTAGTAGCCGCCAAAGAGCGATACCGCCGGGAAGAGCAGGGTGAATCCCACCACCAGGAGCAGCACATTGAGCAGTCCCAGTGCGGCAGCGCCTACACGACGGGCCAACAATACCAGGCCGACGAGCGCGGGAAGCGCTGTTGGATAGAACGCGTAGTCGCTGACATGGCGCAGGATATCGGTGAACGCACTGATGCGTAGCGCGAGCAAGGCTCCAGCACCATGTCCCAGGTACGCCGTCAGTGTAGGCGGGGCGCCGTACGCGGAGAAATCTTCGAGACTGAAAGCCAGCGCGTTCTGCATCGCCTCTGAGGTGAACAGGTGGCCGAACGCCAGTTGCTGTCGCACTAACCACGGTGCGACCACCAGGCCCGCGCCCAGGAGCGCGGCAGCCGCCGCGCCAACCAGATACCCGGCGGGAATCGTCGCTGTCCTACGCGCGCGGTGTGCCATTTGCCAGCACCACCATCCACCCACTCCAGCCAGCAGGAAAATCGCTGAGCCGCGGGTCAGGTAGGCGCAACCAAGCAGGACACCGGTGATCCATGCGCCAGGAGTGGCGCCTTGCCAGCTCCACCGACGCGACCTCTGGCTGGCGCGCCCATCAGCCGTTCCGCCAGAGAGGGTGCGTTCCCAGATCACGATCGCGGAGAATCCCAGGACGCCGTACAACATCGTGCTATCGCCGGAGACTGACTGATAGACAAATTCGGCGTTGACAGCCATCAGGATCGCCGCGCCCAGAGCCAGCCAGTGGGCCGCCCTTGCGGCGTGGGCCACGTCATTGGCGCTCGTGGTGAGCCACAGCGTAAATGCGCGCCGCCCCCACCAGTACGTCAGCGCCACCAGCAGCGCACCCGCCAGGATATCCGGCAGGAGCGCCGCGAGGAGGTGGTCACCAAAGAGCAGCAAACTTGGCCACTCCACAATCGAGGTCAGTGGCCCCCAGTAGCTATTGCTCGGTCCTGCGACGGCCGGCGGGGCTGGTTGGTAGTTCCACACATTGCCGATCGTGAAACCACGGCCATGATACAGGCTCTGTGCGACTCCAATGTAGTAGGCCGCATCGCCAAGTGGTGGGAATGCCAGCTGGGTGGCCAGCGCAAGCCGGATGAAAGCCGACACACCGAAGAGCAAGATGGCGGTGCCAAGTGGGCCGCGCAAGCGGGCGTACGGGCGCGTCGAGCCGGCGCGCCGAGCATCCGTTGCGCCGCTCTCTGCCACTACGCTTTCACTCATGTCCATGCCGATCTTTCTCATGCCCGAGTATAGGGAGCGGTCGCGGGCATGTCAACGTCTACACCGCGCGGCGACGCTGGCGCGGCGCTCGCGCGTGGAACCAGACATGCTATACTGTAGCGTGAGCGAGGATGCTGGCAGACCGGTGCGGCGACCACTATCGCCACGAGGAGCGAGGCTTTGACAAGAGATCAGGCGATTGAGCGCCTGCGCATCTGGGCACAGCGGGCACAGGCCGAGGCCAACGAGGCGGATGGGGGGATAGATCTGCTGAACTGGACCGGGCAGGCCCAGGTGCTGAGCAGTGTCGCGGAGTTTCTGGCGGGACAAGGTTCACAGCTCGATCCCGCCGGCATCCGGCTGCGGAACATCAACGGCCGGCAAGAGAGTCTGGCGGCGTGGGGAGTCGCGCGCAACAATCCGCGCGACCTCGCCCTGCATGCCGGTGAAGTGGCAGCCTACGACCTGGCCCTTTCGCTCCTGAAAGATGCGGGAGAGCACTGGACGGCGTGATGCCGCCGCTCACATCTCTTCGCCCCAATCCAGCGTCACCTTGCCAAAGGTGACGCTGTCACCTGGCTGTACCCCCGCGCGCTCCAGGGCGGTAGTCACTCCCAAGCGTCGCAGGTGACCTTCGAGGCGCGTCACACCCTCGGGATTCTCCAGGTTGGTCATGGCCACCAGGCGCTCGATGCGTTTGCCGCGCACCAGAAAGCCCTGGGGCGTGCGCTGGACGGTGTATGCGTCTCCCGGTTCAGGACGCAAGACGGGGCCCGCCGCGGGAATCTCGCGCGCGGCGCGTTCCGTCCTTTCCGTCTGGATCTCCTGCAGACGCTGCGCGGTATAGCCCATCAGCTCCGCTACGCCTTCATTGGTCGCCGCGGAGATCGCCCGTGCCGGAATGCCGGCCTCCTCGGCGCGTCGCCGCAGCTCCGGCCAGCGCTCGCGAGCTTCGGGCAGGTCCATTTTCGTGAGCACGATGACTTGCGGGCGTGTGGCGAGATCAGCGCTATAATCAGCCAACTCGCGGTTGATCGCCTCGAATTCCGCCCACGGCTCGCGGTCCACCGCATTGCCATCGATCAGGTGCAGCAGCAGCCGGGTACGCTCGACATGGCGCAGGAACTCATGGCCTAGCCCAACACCCTGCGCGGCTCCTTCGATCAGGCCGGGGATATCGGCCATCACAAAGCTTGTTCCGCTGCCACGACTGGGATCACCCACCACGACCACGCCCAGGTTGGGCACCAGCGTCGTAAACGGATAGTCGGCAATCTTGGGCCGCGAGGCACTGACCACCGAGATCAACGTAGACTTGCCCGCGTTGGGAAAACCGACCAGACCAATATCGGCAATCAACTTGAGCTCAAGGGTGAGCCAGAACTCCTCGCCGGGCTCGCCTCGTTGCGCTTCTCGTGGCGCCTGGTTGGTCGAGGTGGCAAAGTGGGTGTTCCCCAGCCCGCCGCGCCCACCGCGCGCGACCATAACCCGCTGTCCCGTCTCCGTCAGGTCGCCAAGGAGTTCGTCGGTCTCCACGCTGCGCACCACCGTGCCCGAAGGGACCTTCAAGATGATATCGTGACCCTTGGCACCGTGCTTCTGATTGCCTCCGCCTTTGCCGCCCGCGGTCGCCGTGTGGTGCGGACGAAAGTGGTAGTCGACGAGGGTGTTCAAGCCCGGGTCGGCTTCGAGATAGATACTGCCACCACGTCCCCCATCGCCCCCATCGGGGCCGCCCATCGGGACGAATTTCTCGCGTCGGAAGTGCGTAGAGCCATCGCCGCCGTTGCCAGCCTGCACATAGATTTTCGCGCGATCGTAGAATTGCATCGCTCTCCTCGGGTGGGCCCAGCAGGGATCGAACCTGCGACTAACCGGTTATGAGCCGGCTGCTCTGCCGCTGAGCTATGGGCCCAGATCCGCACCAGTGTACCACATTTCCACTGGAAATCGCCCGCCGCGAACGACACCGGCATGTCCCCGGCGCGTGATAGAGTGGTGCGGGACGACGCCGCCTCCGGCGCTACATGCGTGCGGCGTTGTGTAGAACGGGAAGGCGGCTCATGCTCTACTCTGAGGTTCGGCTCAAGCCTGGCCGCGAGCGTCCACTGCTGGCCGGCCATCCCTGGATCTTTTCCGGTGCGCTCGACACGCTACCGTCAGATGTCGTCCCAGGCGCCATCGTCGACGTGATCTCCTCGCGTGGCGAGTTTGTGGGCCGTGGCTACCTCAATGCCGCGAACAGCCTGGCCCTGCGGGTACTTACTCGCGATCGCGCCGAAACGGTCGACCAGGCGTTCTTCGATCGTCGTATCACACATGCCGCTCGCTTACGCGCCAGTCTGCTCGGTCAGGACACCAACGCCTATCGGCTGGTGCATGCTGAAGGCGACTTCCTGCCTGGTCTGATCGTAGACCGCTATGACCGCTGGCTGGTCGCGCAGGTCCACACCGCGGGAATGGAGCGCTTGCGCGCGCTGGTGATCGCCGCGTTGCGCGGTGTGCTGGAGCCAGAGGGCATCCTGGTGCGCAACGACATGGGGGTGCGGGGGCGCGAAGGGTTGGCCGTCGGCGCAGCCGAAGTTGTGTGGGGGAGTGTGCCGGCGAGACTGCCCATCATCGAGGACGGCGTGCGGTACCTGGTGGATCCTTTCGGCGGCCAGAAGACCGGATTTTTCCTGGATCAGCGCGACAAACGCGCGCGCATTCGCGCCTGTGCCATGTCCGCGCAAACCCTGCTCAACTGCTTTTCCTATTCGGGTGCATTCGGGCTGGCTGGTCTGGCGGGCAACAGTACCTTGCGCACGACTAATGTGGATGCCTCGCAGGCCGCGCTCGACCTCGCCCGCGAAAATTACACCCTGAATGGCCGCACGCCCGGAGACCACGAGTTCATCTGCGCGGATGTCGGAGCCATGCTGAAGTCGTGCGTTCAGGAGGGTCGCCAGTATGATATTGTCGTCGTTGATCCTCCCGCCTATGCGAAGAGCCAGGAGAGCAAGAACCGTGCGCTGTATGGCTACGAGTCGCTCAATACGCTGGCGGCACGCGTGGTGGCGCCCGCGGGCTACCTGCTGACCTGTTCCTGTTCGGGTGTCGTCGATATGCCAGAGTTCGAGGCGGTGGTGCATGCCTCGCTGCTCCATACTCGCCGCGACGCTCAGGTGCTCGCCACCTACACCGTCAGCCTCGATCACCCCACGCTGCCAGGCTTTGCTGAGGATCGCTACCTCAAAGCCATCCTGCTGCGCGTGCTCTGAGGCCGATGCGGATGCGGCATCAGCTATCCAATGTGCTCAGCGGCAAGTTCGAGCAGTTCACCATCCGGCACGCCCTGAATGGTCGCTTTCATGGCATAGGCATTTGGGGGTACCATCAGGGCGCCGGCATCGCAATGTCGCGATGCGGTGAGAGGAATGAAGGGAGGTATCAGCCGGTTGCTGAGCTACGGTTCTTCGCGGCACAGGGTTTGCCGCCATGATGTTCCTGCCTAGCATCGACTGAAGCTTATGCGTTACTCGAACTCGATTCTCGACACCATTGGACATACCCCATTGGTACGGCTCAACCGGCTCGCGCGTGATGTGCCCGCGCTGGTGCTGGCCAAGTGTGAGTTCTTCAACCCGGGAGGCAGTGTCAAAGATCGCATCGGCGTGCGCATGATTGAAGCGTGCGAACGCGATGGGCGCCTGCGCCCCGGCGGCACCATCGTTGAGCCCACCAGTGGCAATACCGGCACTGGGCTGGCGATCGCCGCCGCCATCAAGGGTTATGATTGTGTCTTCGTGATGACCGACAAGGTCAGCGAGGAGAAGCGCAGCCTGCTGCGCGGCTACGGCGCCGAGGTGGTAATCTGCCCGAGCACCGTCAGCTTTGAGTCGCCCGAGCACTATCAGAACGTGGCCGCCCGCCTTGCCAGGGAGATTCCCGGCGCGTGCAGTCCGAACCAGTACGCCAATCCGGCCAATCCACGCTCCCATTACGAAGGCACCGGACCAGAAATCTGGGCCGAGACCGATGGCAAGCTCACCGCCTTTGTGGCTGGCGTCGGCACCGCGGGCACCATTGTCGGCACGGCGCGCTACCTCAAAGAGCAGAACTCACGGGTGAAGATTATCGGGGCCGACCCAGCTGGTTCGATCTACTCACACGACGAGCCACGTCCCTACAAGGTGGAAGGCATCGGCACCGACCACCTGCCCGACAACTGGGACCCCTCGGTGGTGGACGAAGTGATCCGTGTCGACGACCGCACGTCGTTCCAGTTGACGCGCCGGTTGGCGCGCGAGGAGGGTATTCTGTGCGGCGGATCAGCCGGCACCGCGATTGGCGCGGCATTGGAATATGCCAGGCGACTGACCGCCGATGATGTGGTGGTCGTGTTGCTGCCTGACTCTGGACGCGGATATCTGAGCAAAATCTACAACGAGACGTGGATGCGTGAAAATGGTTTTGGCGAACCCACGGCACAGCCGACGCTGGCGGATGTGTTGGCCTTCCGGCGCCAATTCACACCGGAATTGCCGATGCTGGTCGAGGTCAATCCAGATGATCTGGTT
>DASYGC010000627.1:0-3054 GCA_036000225.1 Ktedonobacterales bacterium
CTCCTCGGGGATAGCGAACGCGCCATACTTGCGCATGAAGCCGATAGGGGTCAGCTCCTGTGCCGCGGCGGCCTCCGGCAGCCCAGGGACGCTGTGCTCGAAGATCCAGGTGTCGTATTCCGCCACCGTCAGCTTCGCGCCAGGCCGGGACGGCGACTCGAAATAGCGGCGGATGCCCAGGCTGCCATCGGGGTCAATGCGCCAGCTCAGCTCGATCCAGAACTCATCTTCCTCCCAGACCTCGCCGGGGTTGGCCTCATAGGTATAGGTGAAGCGCTCGCCCGCCTGTTCGCGCGCCACACGCAACACCGGTTGGCGGAAGGCGATCCAGCGGCCGGCGTGCGTCTCCTGGCTCATCAGGTCGTGGCGCTCGCTGGCATGGCCCATCGGCAGCACGTAGTCGGCGAACCAGGCGGTCTCGGACCACGTAGGCGTGAGCGCGGCGTGCAGCTCGATCTGGCGCTCGTCGGTGAGCATCTCGACCCAACTGGCGCCGTCGGGATTGGTCCACACGGGATTGTAGACCCGCGTGAAGTAGGCGGCGATCTTGCCCCGTCCCTCTCTGAGAAAGTGCGGCAGCAGGATGCTCATCTCGTAGTGCGCCAGGGGGTACTCGGGCGGATAGAGCAGTTCATTCCAGACCTCGGGGCCGGCGGCTGGCCGGTTGGGCGCGGCGGGCACGAACTTGTTCCAGGTGTTGGGCGCGCAGCCACCCGGCGTGCCGACACTGCCCGTCAGCACCTGCAGCAGCCACAGCGCCCGGCTCACCTGCCAGCCGCCCAGGTTGCCGGCGGTGGCCGCGCGCCAGCTGTGCGAGGCGAAGGCGGCGCCCGCCCGGCCGATCTGCCGCGCCACCTCGACGATCTGCTCGGCGGCCACGCCGCTCTCGGCCTCGGCGAACTCAGGCGTATACGGCGCGTAGAGCGCGCGCAGCACTTCCATGAAGCGCTCGAACGTCTCGGGGTCGCCCGGATGCTCGGCGCGCAGATACTCCTGCCAGTTGGTCCAGCGGCGCACGTAGTCGCGGTCCACTAACTGCTCGTCGAGCAGCACGCGCGCCATCGCCAGCAGCACGGCCGCCTCGCTGCCTGGCTGCGTTGGCATCCAGTAGTCGGCCATGCTCGCCGTGTTGGAGAGGCGTGGGTCCATCACCGCCAGCTTTGTGCCTTGCATCTTGGCTTCGATGATGCGCTGCGCCTGCGGGTTGAAGTAGTGCCCGGTTTCGAGGTGCGCGCTGATGAGCAGGATGAAGCGCGCATTGGCGTGGTCGGGCGAGGGGCGGTCGGAGCCGCACCAGATGTTGTAGCCGAAGCGCGCCGCCGACGAGCAGACGTTGGTGTGGCTGTTGTGCCCATCCACCCCCCACGCCGCCAGCACGCGCTCCATGTAGCCATCGTGGCCTGGCCGGCCCACATGGTACATCACCTCGTCGCGCCGGCCCTCCACGATGGCCGTGCGAATCTTGGCCGCGAACGTGTCGAGCACTTCATCCCAGGTGGTGCGCTCCCAGCCGCCCTCACCGCGCGGACCCACCCGCTTCATGGGGTAAAGGATGCGTTCGGGGTCATCGATCTGGTTTATCGTCGCGGGACCCTTGGCGCAGTTGCGCCCGCGGCTGGCCGGATGATAGGGGTTGCCCTCGAACTTCTGCACCCGTCCCGTCGTCTTGTCGATGTAGGCCAGCAGACCGCAAGCGGCTTCGCAATTGAAGCAGACCGTGGGCACGATGGTATAGTGGCGCTCCACCCGGCGCGGCCAGGCGCGCGCGTCCAGCTCGGTCCAGTCGTGCCAGCGCTCGGGCGGCGGGCATGAGGCCAGTTCGCGCGTCGCGAACGGCTTGCCGCTGGGGGCGATCTCCGGCGCGGCGGTCGCATCCTTCGTGACCTCGTGTGCTGTCAGATTCGTGCTGCTCATGCGGCCTATCCTTATCAATCGCTCGCTAGCTCAAAGGCACCGACTGCCCCGCCACGACATAGACATGCTCGTAGGCGAACACGCCCACCAGCGCCGCCACGGCGCCGATGCCCAGCCATGCCGGCGCCGCCGTGAGCGCCGCCAGCAGCGCCATCACCAGCGTCAGCGCGATGCCCACGCCGACCGCCAACCCCCAGAACGGGCGCGCCAGCGCACCGGCGATCAGGAGGTGACCGGCGGCGGCGACATGGTGGTTGGTATGCGGCACGAACAGCTCGCTGCCGATCAGGAGGGCGTGCGCCACCACCGCGGCGATCAGGATGCGCACCAGCAGCCCGCCGGTCGCGGCGTTGCCGCCCACCACCAGGCTCACCAGCGCCAGGACGCTCGCTCCGGCGAGAACGGCCTGCACCAGCAGGTGCGGCAACAACAGCGGGCTCTGCCAGAAGTCGCGCCCCTCCGACTGCCCAAAGAGCATGGCGGTGTATCCGGCGGCGCCCGCCGCCAGCACCGCCGTGGGCCACACCAGCACCCGGAGCAGCCCCACCCAGCCGAACACCTCGCCGCCCAGCCAGAGCACCAGCAGCGCGCCATAGCCCTGCAGAATCCACGCGCCCCACACCAGCCACGAAGTTGGGTTTGGCTTGAGCAGCACGAACCAGAAGCGTTCCGGGCGCTTGAGATCGAGCACCAGGAACAGTAGGGTGATGCCCAGCAAGACGATGGCGGTAATCGGCGCGGCGATGCCAAACAGCGTGCGGTTGGCCGACAGGCCCAGCCCCAGCGTCAGCCAGGTCAGCAGAAAGGCGCCGGCCGCGATGGACTTGGTGCCGAGGTAGGCGGAGACCATCCAGCCCCAGGGTCGCGCCTTGGGAATGTCGTAGCCGATCTGTGCCGAGGCGCGATAGGTGCGCGTGTCGCGCACCCCCTGCGCGCGGAGATCGAGCGCGTGCGCCTCCTCGGCGGAGACACGCAGGCCCAGACCCGCGAGGCCGCTTGCCACGCCGTCGCCGGGCAGCGCGGCGCTCATCGCGACCGCCGCGGGCCGCCAGACCGGCACGCCGCCATTCCCGCCCGCCGGCGCGACGCGTCGCGCCGGCACAGGGGCAACCGCTGGAGGTCCCTGGGGCGCCGGCGCTG
>DASYGC010000628.1:0-1621 GCA_036000225.1 Ktedonobacterales bacterium
AGCGGGTCGGGCGTGGGGCGGGCAGCGTCGCGGCCATCGGCGCGCGCGAACGTGACGCTGGCATGGCTGTAGCGCGCGCGGCTGACCTCCAGCAGGATGCGCAGCAGCGCCAGTTCGATACCTGGACGCACCGGGTCTGGCGGCGGCACCGCTGCCAGCGTGACCCGCGCGGCCGTCAGCGCCGCCAGCGTGGGAGCGGTCCACCAGCGTTCGGGGTGCGAGATGCCCGGCACGGCCGCGGCGTGCGCGCGCAGGTACGCGGCGGCCTCGTCTGGGACTGGGATAGCGGCGGACCACGCCGCGGCGAAGGCGGCGCCCGCCTGCTCAAGCACGGTGGGATCGGCCTGCCAGCCGGCTTTGACCGCCGAGATGAAGTGCAGCGCTGGGTTCCACTCGACGGCGGTGCACATGCGCGCCGCCAGCCGGCACCACACGGCGGTGGTGCCCGCACCGCTGAAGGGGTCCAGGTAGCGCTCGCCGGGGCTGTCGCCCAGGTGCACTGAGCAATCTTCCACCAGCGCAGGCGCGTACGATGGCGTGATGGCGAACCAGCGCTGGATCGGCTGGTCGAGTTTGCCCTTGAAGGTGGTGGCGTGGCGGCTGCGGGCGGCGAAACGTGGTGCGGATTGGCTGCTGGATAACTGGCCTTCGAGGGCGCTCACAACACAAGCTCGTGCTCGTACGCCTTGCGCTGCGCGAAGCCAGTGGCTGCTTGGGCAGCCAGCATTGCCATCCGCGCCGCATCGAAGCGCCCCATTCGTCTGAGGATAAGCGCCTTACTCGCATGGGCATAGGCATTCCACGGTTCGAGCGCAATCGCCTGATCGCAAGCCACGAGCGCTTCGGCAAGGCATCCGTCGTGAGTAAGGAAGTCCGCAAGCGCCATATGGTATCCAGCTGACATCGTGACCTCCACTTGCGCCTGATCAGGCGGGCCACATTAGGCGGCTCAGCGTGCGCTCACACGATCCATTGTAGCACGCGCTCTCGTGGACGCCACTGAGGTGGTTGGCCGGCGTGAAGCAATGGTTTCGCGCCGCGACATCGCGATGAACTTCACCAATTCATGGCTGGCGCAGCGCTTCGGGCAACTCGGGCAGGCCGACACGCGCGCGCAGCGCGGTGGAGTGGATGCTGACGAACTGGCCGGCGAACTCCCCTCCCTCCGAGCCGCAGAGCCAGCGCACGAGGGCCGCGGCTTCCGCCGGTGGACGCAGCCAGCCTTGTTTCTGGTAGGCACGAAACAAGTCGGTCTCGGGGATCGCGAGCGCGCGAGCATCGGTTTGCATCTGGGTGTCCATGATGCCCGGCGCGATGCAGAGCGCGACGACGCCGGTATCCTCCAGCTCGGCAGCCAGCACGCGGGTGAAGTGATTGAGCCCCGCCTTGGCGGTGCTGTAGGCCGCCAGCCCGGCATTGGCGCCGACCGCCGCACCGGAGGAGATATTGACGATGCGCCCCCAGCCGAGTTCCAGCATGCCGGGCAGCACGGCACGCACCGCATAGAACGGTCCGTTGAGGTTAGCCGCCAGATCGTAGGTCCACGCGGCGGGATCGAGCGTCGCGACGCGCGCGACCGCGCTGTTCACCGCCGCATTGTTCACCAGGATCGAGATGGGAC
>DASYGC010000629.1:0-6185 GCA_036000225.1 Ktedonobacterales bacterium
ACGTAAGTCTCACATGCGGTGGCTGCGACTCGGTTCAGGGGGCGGTCACCGCCTACCTTTCGAGCACCGCGTCGGGTGATGTGAAGCGCGAGCTACGCCGCGGACACGCCGCTAGAGTTGAACGAGCTTCATCGCCCGCGCAAAGCGAGGATCGTCCAGACGGAAGCCGTCGGGATTGGTGCCGCGTGCCAGCGCCAGGTGGTAGCTGAAGAGTTGCAGTGGGATTAG
Organism: Ktedonobacterales bacterium; assembly: GCA_036000225.1. GTDB lineage: Bacteria > Chloroflexota > Ktedonobacteria > Ktedonobacterales > JADMIN01 > DASYGC01. The sequence continues at coordinate 229 of DASYGC010000629.1, forward strand.
GCAGGTGAGCGCGGTGAAGGGCTCCGCTACCTCGGGGACAGCGTACAGCTCCACTGCGTTGCGCTGGAGATCGGTTGCCGTCCCATCGCTGATGACGATGGCTGGCGCGCCCAGCGCCTGAATCGCCGCGGCGAGTTCGAGGGTACGCGCCTGGGCTGGGCCGCCGGGCGCGATAAGGACAAAGAGATCTTCTGGCTCGGTACACTGGAAGGGGCCATGTACCATCGTCTCGACCGGCATCCCCTCGGCCTGTAGATACGAGGTTTCTTTGATCTTGAGCGCGACCTCTGGGGCGGTAATGCCAGATGGTCCGCCGCCGACGATCCAGATGCGGCGGTGCGCCAGGTGCGCGGGCGCCAGCGCGGCCATGCGCGCGTCGGTTTCCAGGCAGGTGCGCAAGATGGCGGGGAAAGTCTCCGCAAGAAAATCAGGCGCGGCGTGGCGCTGACCGAGCGCTTCAGCCAGGCAACTGAGCGCGGCGATGGCGCCCGCGTAGCTGACGGTGTGGGCCGAGGATTTGTCCTGTTCGGTGGTCCGCAGGCTGGCGTCGGCGTATTGCTGGCTGCGGGGGGTGCCCTCGCCGGTGATGAGCAGAGTGTAGCAGCCGGCAGCTTTGGCGCGCTGGATGGACTCCAGGCTATAACGCTTGGCGCCGCGGTGGCTGATGACGATTACGGCATCGCTGGCATGCAGTTCGGGGCCGTAGAGCGCGAAATCGAAGGAGTGGAGCGCCTGGACCGGCGCCGCGACGCCAAAGTAGCGAAACAGGTGGCAGCCCACCTGGGCGGCATGGTGCGAGGTGCCGATGCCGACGAGGAAGAGGCGCTGGGCCTGCGCGAGCCGGGGCGCGAGCTGCGCGCACAGTGGACTGACGCGCTGGACGATCTCGGCAAAGGCCGCGGGCTGCGCCATGATGGCGTCATACATGTGATAAGGATGCTGGGTGCGCGGTTCGGCGGCCATGGGATGATCCTTTCTCTGGCGCGGCGTGGCCGCGTGGACTGGCAGCGCGAGCGGTCGGGTAGGTGGATCATACCAAATTTTGCCGGATCGTCGCGGTTGGCCAGCCATAAGCACCTCCTGGCGCTATCGGTCAGTTTCACTCGATAGTCGCTCAGAGGGAGAAGATCATATCGATTGAGCAAGTGGGCGCACTCGCGCCGCTAGTTCCTTGAGGACCATCTCAGGATGAGAAAAGTAAGGGAAGTGGCCTTCCTCTGGCCACAGGACCAACGCCTTCTGGGGTGCGTCCACCGCTTCATAGAACTCCTGAACGGCTCGGGCAGGGGTGTAGAGATCCAGTGTGCCCTGCAGGAAGAACATCGGGATGGCAAATGTAGTGCCCAGCTGCCAGGCGTCATAGGCCTGCATTGGCTTGATGAGTTGGGCAAGTGAGGACTGCATTCCCCGCAGGAAGGACAGCCCATCCTTCAGGGAATATCCAGGTGAGTAGAAAGCCGCGGCGAGCATATCACTGAGCTTGGGAAAAGTATCAACCCCGACTTTTCCCAGTGCCTTCCGTTCTCTCTCACCGCGCGTGGAGTCAAGATACGGGGGAGCGCCTACGTCCCGCAAGGTGTCGAGCGTCTGCTCATCACCTAACTGCCGAGCTCGCTCCACGGCCAACTCATACGCGAACAGCTCACTTCGAGCGGTGTTAATCACTTGTCCGGCGCCCACATAGGCCCAGAAGAGATCAGGACGACTCCTGACCATCTGGGTGCCGAGAATGGTCCCCCAGGATGTCGCAAAGAGGATGAGCTTGCGCTGGCCCAGGTGATTGAGTACCCACTCGGTGACCTCGAGACCATCACGTACCATGCTCTCGATGGTGAGTGGCTCGACGGACTGGCCGCGTCTTCGGCTCGCTGATTTCCCTGCCCCAGGCTGATCCCACTGCACCACCGTGAAGTCGCGCTCCCAGCTTTGAAAGTTGCGGGTAAACGCGGAGAAGGCGACACCTGGTCCACCATGAAGCACGAGCAGGATGGGATTGTCGCGCCGCTCGCCACGAATCTGTATCCACTGGGGGCGGCCCGCTATGGAGATGAAGCGCCCTTCCACGATTTTGTGCAGCGTGCGGATGACTAAAGCGCGAGCGCTTTGCGCCTTGCGCGCCGCGCGGTAGAGCAGGCAGACGACAATAATCAGGAGCGCAATGCTCACCAGTACGCTTACAACAAGTATCACTGTCTGCATGAGAAGGTCCTCGTCTCTGTGTCCGGTAGAGGTTGATCTACGACTCGCTGTCATAGAACCTGTCGCCCGACGACTAGCGGACCTTACAGCACTTTTTTTGAGAACTTCATTCGAACACTGTAGCAATGACCTGTGCGGTGGTGGGATGGGCAAGCAGCGTGAGCCGCGCGCTTGAGTCCAGATCGCGCAAGCGGGAGCAGAGGACGTCTTGACCGCCATAGACCGTCATGATATCGGGTTCAATGAGGACATGCGGATGGTCTACGGCGAAGGCGCGCGCAGCGGGATCGAGGAGGAGTCCATTGACCAAATCACCGATTCCATATCCACACCGAGGACACCAAATGATGAGAAAAGATCGGTCAGGGAATACCGGGGAGGAGACGGGCAGAGGCTCCTGTTCGGTCGTGTGACGTGATGCGACCCGCACGCGGACGGCAGACTGACACACGGAGCAATGCCGCTGGTGGACCGCAGTGGAGAAATGCTCGAATGCGGCGCGCCTGCCTCGTTTCAGCGCTGGCACGAGTGATTGCAGGCCAGCAAATGAGGTGATGTCACCTGAGCCGGAGAGATCGAAGCCATACCGCTTGGAACAGTCTGGGCAGCGCAGGCGAAAGAGCACTTCTCCTGATGGAGCATGCTCAAACGCCGCCCGCAAGCGCTGTTTCCCACAGAGCACGCACCAGTGCCGGATCTCTTGCCATCCCCGCGCTTCGTCGTGGTTGCTCAGCAGCCCAAGTTCTGTGGCTTCAGCCCGCAGTGCGCCGGAAAAGATTCTCTCGAGATGACGCCGTGCCCGATGCAGCTGGACGTCGAGTGCCCCCATGCTGATGCCCAGCCGCAAGGCCACCTCATGGTGCGGCGCCTCTTCCAGATAGCACAGCTCAACTACTTCACGAGCAGAGGTTGAAAGAAAGCTGAGAGCCTGGTCGAGGAGGAGCTGTCGGTCCTCACGTACGAGCGCATCGGAAGGATCGAACACGGGCAGATCGAGCCTCTGCGTGGCTGCCTCGTCGAGCGCATCGCCATCATTGCCGAGATAGAGGTGCTGGGCGGTCTTGCCCAATGCCCGCAAGTGTCGCTTGCAGACGTTGCGACAGATCCCCTCTAGCCACGACGTGAAGCGTTCCGCTTCACGAAGGCCATGGAGATGGCGCCAGGCTTCTAGACAGGTCTCCTGGACGACATCCTCAACCAGGTCCGCGGGGATCCCGTTGAGCCGGGCCAAGCGAACAAGTCGGGGGCGACAGGCCGCCAGGCGTCGCAGGAGAGTGTCACTCCATTCCCTGGGCGATGCGAGAGGGGGAAATTGGCAGAGTGCACACATTTCCCATTCCGTGTGATGGGGACAAAGTCGTTGCTCTACTTGACTATTGCCCACTGGAAGTCCTCCTCTCTCCCAGTCACGTCGTTTCGACCTATCCTTACACAGAAATGTCGCCGGTGCTTCAATACTGTACCAGACCTGTCATGGCACGGCCTCACCCTTCTCATGACGCAACGAGCGTCTGCCAACATGCCGCTTCCGCCGCATGGGAGGCACCGAGCGAAGTGGCACGCCGTCCAATCGCAGACGCAAGTCGCGCCAATTCGCCGACGCCAGTTTTCAGGCGGCGGTTCAATGTCAACCGGCTTCCAGGTCCGACACGCGATTGGACGCTAGCAAGTTCGCCGGCGCGGAGGGAGCCGTCCACGGAGATGTGGTGCACGTCGGTCAGAGGGGCTCAAAACGTGCGGCCCAGCGCCTGGTCCCAGGGTTGGGGCGCGGCCACATCGAGCACGATATCTTCGCGGTCGCGCACGTAGAGATAGAGGTGCGCCAGAAACTCCTCAGCGGGCAGGGGATATTGTGGATTGATGCAGAGATAATCATAGGGCCAGGGCGAGCGCACGCCAGGCGCGCAACGCACTTCGATGCGCCGGCCCACGCGCAGGCGATAGGTCATGCCGGCGATGCACTGGGAGGGCAGATCAAGATAGCCCTGGCGCTGAAGGGTACGCCACAGGGCATCGCCCAGAGTCGTGCGCGCCACTTCGCGGGCGCGCTCGCGCGCGGCGAGGTAGTCCGCGCGGGTGAAGCCGGAACCCGCGCTGTGCTTGGGCAGGTGGTCCCAACGCCGGAGCCAGGGGCGTTCCAGTGCCGGGTCCACCTGCTCGTCTGGCGGGAGCGCCGCCCCGATGAGCTGGCGCCACCAGCCGCTGATCTTAGCCGCCAGCGATGGGGGCAATGATCTGATACTCCTCAACGTTGGGATCGAAGGGGGTGCGGTCGAGCACATGCTTGCCGTCCACCTTCTTCGAGACCATGGCGCCGTGCTCGCGCGCTTCGCGCAGGATGCGCTCGGCCACGGCGATCTGCTGGCGTGCCTCCGCGGTATCGGTGGTCTGCCACTCAACGACTTGGTGGCCGCGCCGATTCGCGACAAGAATCCTCCCCAAGGGCAACCTCCTGTTCGCACCAGGCGCCGGAACCGCGAACACACGCGTCGCGCACGCGGGAGCCGCCGCCGTGCCACCACTTGTAGCACCGCGCGAGGCGTGGTGTCAAGCACGTGCAGACAGGGCCGTGATACCCGCGCTGTGAGCCTACCCCATGGCGGGAGGTCCCTGGCGGATACGCTGGAACATGGCTTCCAGCGGCCACTCGTCCCAAGTACCCCAGCGGTCAGGCGCCAGATGCTCCAGCCACCAGGTGACCCCCGCGGCGGCATAGGGCTGGGCGAGCGCTCCATCCGCCTGGCGGTCTGTTCCCGCTGAGACGCCGGCGTGGATCACGTCAAATGGCTTGTCCGCCAGGCCAGCCAGAGCGCGCTGCTCCTGGACAAAGCTGAGCATGGCGCGCACATCGTCCGCCGTCATCATCTCGGTATACGAGAGATCGAGCCCCAGCGGAAAGACGCCGTCCCAGCGGGCGGCGCGGCGGAAGGGAGCCTTGTGTGGCCAGACGCCACCAACCCAGATGGGGATGCGCGGTGTCTGGACAGGACGTGGCAGAAACCGCGCGTGTCGGATGTGATAATGGACGCCCTCGTGCTGGAATGGTTCGCCGCTCCACAGGCCGTCAATGATGGCCAGCCCCTCGTCAAGCATGGCGGCGCGCACCCTGGGGTCTGGCTCGTCGCCCAGGTCGTCGAACTCGGCGGGATTTTCCCCCAGACCCACGGCAAAGATCAGCCGCCCATGCGAGAGGTGATCGAGTGTGACGGTCTCGCGCGCGAGCTTCCACGGGCGGCGGCGCGCCATGGGTGTCACGGTGGCGCCAAGGCGCAAGGTGTGTGTGCTCATGGCGATGGCCGCCAGGGCGATCCAGATGTCGGGCATCGCGATCGGGCGGGAGAGTGTGATGTCGTCCCAAAGAAAGAAGCCTTCCCAGCCGGCTTGTTCCGCCGCGGTGGCCATGGCTGCCAGCGTCGTCAGATCAGCGCAAGGACCAAAGGGGGGAAGTGCGATGGCAAAGCGCATGAGGTGCCTGCTTTCACGTTTCGGCTGCGTTGCCTCACCTGTGCCGCCGTGCGGACGCGCGGGTTGTGCGACCTACGAGGCGCTCGATTCACGGGGAGGCATGGCGGTGTGCCTCGTCACGCACTATGAGCCGACCGCGGTCATCCGCGGCGAATGAACGCCATGATACAACCGAAACAACCACCACTGCCACTACCACGCCGGGCGCCGCATTGGCGCTGGCCAGCGCGCGCGCACGCTTGCCCTGGGCCGGAATGGTTCATGGCGCACCGGGAGACCACCTGTAAGTTTGG
>DASYGC010000630.1:0-2502 GCA_036000225.1 Ktedonobacterales bacterium
CGATCCGGCCTACCTATTTCATACCAGATTCGTCTAACCCGCGCAGGCGTGTTTTGTGGCGGGACGCCTCCAGCCGCGGGTTCACCCGCTGGCTCACGCTGGCGGCGAACCAGACCACCATCGGAGCGCATCGCCACACGCCTGGTCCCCTCATCGCGGCGGACCTGCCACCAGAACATCCCTCACCACGTATACACAGTGTTGTTCCCCACCCCACATCCCCGCACGTCACCCCGATCGAAGGAGCATACCCATGAACTACGATCCGAATCAAGCGGAATTAGACGGCCCACCACCTCCGCCCATGAGCTATCAGCCACCTGAGGGTAACAACCCCGGCAACCTGCCCCCGCCCGCCGGCAATTACGGCGCCCCTCCCCCTCCAGGGTACGCCGCGCCAGGCTACGCTGGCCAACCGGCGTACTATGGCGCCTATGGCGCGTATCCCGGGCCGATGGCGCCCGCCACCAGCGGATGGGCGATTGCGAGCCTGGTGGCGTCGATCGCCAGCTTTCTCGGCTTCCCATTCATCGGTGGGATCCTCGGCGCCATCTTCGGGCACCTCGCGCTCGGCGAGATCAAACGCTCGGAAGGGCGCGTCGTCGGTCATGGCATGGCCATGGCTGGCCTGATCGTCGGCTACATCAACGTCGGGCTCACGCTGTGCGTCGTGGCGGGCATCATCGCCGTGGGCATCATCGGCGCCGCTGGCGCGCGCTAGCTAGTCTGGCGGCGTATCGTCGCGAGCCGCGCACCGCCGCGCCGCTCAGGGCGCTTCGCGCTGGGGCGCGGCGTCCTCCGCCGCATCACCATCGGTTGGGATGCCGTGCGCCGGCACCGTGCTCCAATGGGCTGCTGCCTCATCCATCAAACTGAGCAGCCGCCGCAGCCGGGCCATGACAGCGGTAATATTGGTGCGCTGGCGCGTATAGGCGTCAGGGTGCAGCTCGCGCACCCAGGCGCGCAGCTCATCGTCGCTCAAGTCGTACCACTTGAGGTCCGCCGTCAGCCGCAGGTGAACCTTGTACGCCGGATCATGCTGTGGCCGCTTCGCGGCGGGCGCCGGTGCCGCGGATTCCTCCGGCGCACCTGGCGTGGCCTCCGCCGGCGCAACCTCAGCTGGATGCAGCTCCTCGGCCAGCTTGAGCAGATCGCCCAGCTTGAAGAAGCTGCCTTTGCCCACGCCCGGATAGGCCTTGAGCCGGCCGGCGCGCACGAGCGAGAGCACGGTATCGCGATCGATCCCCAGGCGGCGCACCGCTTCGCCCTCATCAACAAACGAAAAGCGACTGGGTGTGCTCATGGCTCGTTCTCCTGGGTGGGCTGCTGTGGCGGGGCTGGATCGGCTGGCGCGCGGTGTTCGTAGAAGACCAGCAGGGTGCTGCCATAGCGCCGCTCGTCGTAGCGCCGCAGCGAAGTGAGTGCAAGCTGATCCAGCTCACCCCGCTCGCGCGGATGCACTTGCGCGATGATCAGGCCGCCAGGCGCGGTGAGCGGCGCGGCATCCAGACAGGCGACGGCGCGCGCCGCCAGGCCCTGGTACTGCGGCGGCGCGACGTACACCATGTCGAACACGCGGCCCTGCGCATGCGCGGCAGCCAGGAAGGCGAAGGCATCGGTGCGCAGCGTCTCGGCGCGCTCGGCAAGCCGCGTGGTCACCAAATTCTCGCGCAGAATCGCGAGCACGCCGCCATCCAGCTCGACAAAGGTCGCCCGCGCCGCGCCACGGCTGAGCGCTTCGATACCGACGCTGCCCACACCGGCGAACAGATCGAGAAAGCGCACGTCTTCGACGCGCCACGACAGGATATCGAAGAGCGCCGTCTTGACCCGATCGATGATCGGGCGCGTAGCCTCAGTGGCTGGTCCCTTGAGCTTGCGCCCCCTGGCCTCACCGGCAACGACACGCATCAGCGATTGCCTTTCGCCGCGCCAGGACGAGCCGCCGCGCCGCTCGCGCGCGCCCCGCGTGCGCCCCGCGCGGCGCTGTTCGCGCCAGCCGTGCGCTCGGCGGCCAGGGCGGCAAGCACGGCGCGCACCTCTTCGTCGAAGGCGTCCTCCTTGGCCCAGCGGATCAGCGCCTGCAGTTGATCGGTGCCTAGCTGCTCGGCCGGAGTGCGCCACAGCCCCTGGACCAGTGCCCGCGCGCGCGCGGCATCCAATTGACCGACGATGAGGTTGGTATAGGCCGTCAACTGCTGGGGCAGCGCCACGCCGCCCGGCAACGTGGCGCGCCACTGCTCGATCAGCGCCCGTGCCCGCGCGCGCGACGCTGGCTCGGGTGATGCGCTGGGCAATTCCGTCGCGGGCGCGCGCGGCGTGGACATCGCGGACGGAGCGGATCGGCCGCGCGCGGGCGCGGCGAAATCAGGCACATCATCCAGCGCGGGCCCCCTCTCAGCAGCCCGGCCGAACGCATCGTCCTCCACCTCGTCAGCGTCCTCCTCATCGCTCATCAGATCGCCGGTCCCTTCGGAAAGCGAGAAGGTGACATCAAAGTCC
>DASYGC010000631.1:0-5590 GCA_036000225.1 Ktedonobacterales bacterium
CATGCACCGTGTTATTTTTCGAGTTGGCCCGCGTCATGCGAATTAAGAAGCAGCGTGCTGGCGCGACCCCTCGCGCGGGAATATATTGTCCGTATCCGCGCGGGCGGCTGGCCAGGTCGTCCCCTCGATGGCCGCGCACGCGTGCTGGACTCATCTGATTTGGTGATCGGCGTGCTCGCCGCTGGCGGAAATTGCCAGGCCGCGGCGACGTGGCACCATGAAAGGCATGGAGACAGCTATGACACAGATCATCGCGGTAGACGACGGCCTCGCCATGCGGCAGATGTTGCGCGCCATGCTCGAACCCGAGGGCTACACGATGCTCGAAGCCGAGGATGGCGCTAAGGGACTCGTGGCCCTGCGCGCCACCGACCATCCGTCGATCGTGCTGCTCGACTACTACATGCCCCACATGGATGGCGGCGCGGTTCTGCGTACCGTCGCCGATGAAGGTGGCCTGCTGGCCCGCCACGAATACATCGTGATCTCGTCAAGTGTGGGCACCTTCCCCGAGGATTTCATCGATCTGCTGCGCCAGCTGTCGATTCGCATCCTGCCCAAGCCGTTTGGCAGGGAATCCCTCGTCTCCGCGGTAGCCCAGGCGGCCGAGCGTCTGAACGCGCCCCTCGATGAGCCGTTCCTGTTTTCGGCTGACGACGAAAGCGCGCAGAGTTAAACTCAGGGTTCCATCGGCCGGGAGTCGAGGCGCACCGCTTCGACTCCCGGCAGCCGCCGGATCTCCTCGATCGCCTGTGCCGCCCGCTGCGCCGGCAGCATCAAGAAGCGCAACTCGAGCAACTCCATGCCTTTCGGTGTGGTGCGCATCGCCAGTGAATCGACGCGTAGCCCCGCGCCGCGGCAGATCTCCTCCACCTGCGTCAGCACACTCGTCGCCGTCGGCTCTGTCGTCTTCCAGACACGCACCACGCCCATGGTTGCCGTGGGGAAGATGCGCGACTCGATTGGCCGCAGGGCGACCAGCACCAGCAGCATCACCACAATCGTCGCGGCGGCCAGCACCCACAGACCCGCGCCGCAGGCGGTGCCAACCGCCGCCACCACCCATAGCGCCGCCGCGGTGGTCAGCCCATGGACGAGGTTCTTGCGCAGCCAGATGGTCCCCGCGCCCAGAAAGCCGATGCCCGTCACGATCTGCGCGATGATGCGCGACGGTTCGGCCGCTGAATGCTGGGCCGTCACGATATCGGCGTAGGGGTAGACCGCGATCAGCGTAAAGAGGGCGGCGCCCACCGCCACCAGCGCCATCGTACGCATGCCCGCCGCGCGCGCGCGTCGCTCGCGCTCGAAACCCACCAGCAGACCGAACACCGCCGCCGTGCCCAGCCGCAGCGCCACCTCTCCCCATCCCAACAACATCGGCAGTCGCCTTCCACGGGATGCCAGAGCGCGCGGCACCATTGCCGCGTCGTAGGGGTATTGTGACACGTCCGCATGGCGACAACCAGAGGCTTCGTAGATCACGTCTCCACGGCCCAAGTTGGCACATGACCGATCACATCGGCGCACCGCGGTGGATGGTCGAGCAGGAATGCGCAGCGCTCGCCCGCTGGCACCCGCGTGCCGCATCCCTCGCCAGAACCGGATGAGAAGGGTATCTTCATTGGGGGCGCATAGGTATGCGCCCGCACTGCCTACCACTTACGCCAGCATCATGGCTCCAACAGCTACAGGCAAGCGTTGCCAGGGGATGAAAGTGCTGTCAATGGGTGATATTGCCCGCGAGACACCGTGCTATTCGCTATGATAGACTGCTCGCAGCTGACCGAGCAGTCGCGGACTTGCGTGCGCGGTGCGACCCGCAACCCAATCCCGTAGTGGAGACAAGTCGGCACCGACTGTTTCTCGACAGCACACTGCGGTTGAAGGAGAGACCGATGAGCGCGGCAAGCGCACCGCTGCATGGCCGGATCTGCCTCGTCACTGGCGCGACCTCCGGCATTGGCCGCGTCACGGCCCAGGCTCTGGCCCAGCAGGGCGCCACCGTCGTGCTGGTGGCGCGCGACCCCAGTCGGGCAGCGGCCACCGTGGGCCAGATCAAGCAGCAGACGGGCAATCTCAACGTAGCTTCTCTGCTGGCCGACCTCTCCGCACAGGACCAGGTGCGCCGCCTGGCCGCCGAGTTCACCAGCCAGTACGCTCAGTTGCATGTGCTCGTCAACAACGCCGGCGCGCTGTTCTGGCGCCGCCACGAGACGGCGGACGGGCAGGAGCGCACGTTCGCGCTCAACCATCTCGCGCCGTTTCTGCTGACCAACCTGCTGCTCGATATGCTCAAAGCGAGCGGGCCATCGCGCATTGTCACCACCGCGTCAGCTGCGCATACAGGCGCCGCCATCCCCTTCGACGACCTGCAACAGGCGCACCATCGCTACCGCGGATTCGCAGTGTATGGGCAGACCAAACTCGCCAATCTGCTCTTCACCTACGAGCTGGCGCGGCGGCTGGCAGGATCTGGTGTGACGGCCAACGCATTCCATCCGGGCTACGTCGCCACCAACTTTGGCCGCTCGGACAGCCATCTGATGAGCGCGCTGATGCCGCTCGCCAACCGGTTCGCCATCAGCCCGGAAAAGGGCGCTGACACGGCCACCTATCTGGCAACCTCACCCGACGTAGCCGGCGTCTCGGGCCAGTATTTCACGAAACGCCAGGCCATTCGCTCGTCGCCAGCCTCCTACGACGAGGCGGCTCAGCGCCGGCTGTGGGAAGCGAGCGCGCAGCTCACTGGCCTGGCAACATGATGCTGGCCTGATAGTGCCAGACCCCGTTGGGGTCGCAGGCATAAAGGCTGAAGCCGCCGGGCGCTGTGTCGTCGCCGTTGGCATCAAACGCGAGGATGCCCGTCACCCCGGCATACTTCGCGGCGGCAACGGTCGCGCGCACCGCCGCGCGCGTCACCGGCTGATGTTGGTGGATCAGCAGCCGGATGGCGGCGATCTGGTCCATGGCCGCATCGTAGGCCAGCGCGCTCTGCGGCAGCGGCGTTTGTCCGGGGTAGGCACGCTGGTAGGCCACGACGAAGGCATGCGCGTTGGGGCGGGTGGAGAGGTCTGGCGCGGGCAGCAGCGCCGCCGTGTTGGCCGCGGCGGGTGTCACGCCGACGGCGGTGGCCCATCCTGGATGATCGGCGATCGGACCGGCGCTGAGGATGGGCAGTTCGGGCGCGCCGGTGAGCGACAGCGTGCCACGCAGTGCGGCGCCCGCGGGCAGTCCGCCCGCGTAGAAGACGAGGTTGGGCTGGGCCTCGATGATGGCGGTGACCGCTGCCTGCGCGCTATCCGCATTGACGAGCGCGATGGTCGCCTGGCCGACAATGGCGGCGTGCTTCGCGACGAGTTCCTGGCGGAACGCGGCGTCGAGCGCCATGCCCGAAGGCGAGCCGTCGTTCACCACGAAGACCGTCCCCGCCGCGAAGCCATGGGCGCTGGCCGGCGCCACGGCCAGATCGGCGGCGGCCGTCCCCGCGGCGCTATCGGTGGGTGGCAGCCGGAAGAAGACGAGCGGCTTGCCCGTGGGATGAAGCTGGGCGAAGGGCACCTGCTCGGCCTGCGCCGCGTCGGCCAGCGTGAGGCCAGGCAACGTCGCGCCGGGGCTGATGGTGAGTAGGCCACTGTGCGCGACGACCGGCATCAGCGCGAGGGCCGTCTGGCTGTCATAGGGGCCGACGAGCGCCAGCACCTGCTTGTTCGCCACCAGCGTGCCCAGCGCGCTTCCGCTGCTGGCACTTGCCTCATCGAGATGCGTTACCGTCAGCCGGTAGCCAGGACCAGGCGCCGCGTTCTGACTCACCGCCAGATCCACCGCCTGTTGCATCGCCTGTCCCAGCGGAGCATCCGGTCCGCTGGTCGGCAGGATCGTCGCGACCGTCAGGGTCACCGTTTGGTCGCCACAGGCCGCCAAGAGTAGCGCTAGCAGTGGGACGACGAGCAACAGGACAAGGAACGGCCGGCGCGGGCGGAACAGGCGACATGTCACGATCAGGACGCTCCTCATCATTATGGCTTTTCGCGGCGAAGAGCACACTTCCGCCTCCACCGCGCATCTGGCCAGTTCTTCGTGCCATGGCGAACACTCCACCCCTGGTTCTCACTGGTATGAGATGAACAGCGGCTGCGGGAAGACCCGCATGACCGCCTCCGGCGCTTGCAGCGGATAGTCCACCTGAGTATCGCCATCGTGTGGCATGAACAGCTTGTAGCCGCCGTATTCGAGCAGGTCCTGCTGCACGAACTGCTGGTAGTCGCCCAATTTGTTCTCGGTGCCACCCCAGCCATCGGATTGCAGCACCACCGAGGTGTTCGGATCGCGCCGCACCTGGTCCTTGTCTGGCAGCACCGGTGGCGTCCACTGATGCACGATCAAGATCTTGCGCGGCAGATGGTTCGCGACCGCGATGTGCGCCAGCGCGCCAATCGCCCAGTTGATCTCGTCGGCGTTCATCCAGCCCAGGCAGCAAGGATAGCCCGCGGCGTCGGCGAAGCCCGCAGACGTGTTCGGGAAGTGGAACTCCGTGTCCAGCGCCAGCTCGGTAAACGGATATTTGGCCAGGTAGGGGAGCAGGTGGGCATTCACTGCGTCAGCGACTGGTTCCGTGGCGAGTTGGAGATCGAAGAAGAGCAGCAGGTGGTGTTGCTGGCAGTAGGCGATGTAGGCCTGGATGGTGGCGTCGTCGGCCCAGGAGGCGCACCACTGTGGATACGGGCCGCACGGCTGGATGACATTGACCACCAGATCGATGCCCAGCATGACCGGGTGCGTGGGATCGAGCGCGGCATACTGATTGCCCAGTTGCTGTAGCTGTGGCAGCCAGCCGTCGAGCAGCTCCAGCGAGGAGGCGGGGCCGTTGGCTGGACCGCCGCCGACGATGCCATAGGCCGCGACGATGCGGTGCGTGGGCAGCGGCGCGCCCACGGCGGGATCGAAGGGCACCGCGGTCGGCGTGGCGGGTGGCGCGGTGGTGGCGCTGGGGGATTTCAAGGCGCTGGTCGTCGTGCTGGGGATGAGGTCGCAGCTCGCCAGCAGCACTGCCAGGCACAGCAAACTCGCGACGAGCGCCACCAGGCGCGACCACCGCGCCGCGGACGCGTCAGCGCCAGTGAACCATCGCCGTCGCCCGCTACCACCGCTGATCATCCTGCCCCCTCGCTCACTGTCGCATCTGACCTCAAGTGTATGACGTAGGGACGGGCGCGTCAAAGAGCGCGTCAAAGAGCGCGTCAAAGAGCGTGCAATAGGCAGGTTATCGTTTAGGGATTGTGACCGGGCAAACTGCTCAGCGGTGCGGTAAGCGATTGTGCGACAACTGACACGGGCAGCGAACCGTGGCGAGCCGCTTTGCGGGACAGCGCTGCGCACGCGTATACTACAGGCGGCGTAACCGCTCCTGGCCCCGTAGCTCAGTGGATAGAGCGTCGGTTTCCTAAACCGTGCGTCGGCAGTTCGAGTCTGCCCGGGGCCACCACAGCATCCCCGCGATCGGCGGGATTGCTATCGCCTGTATGGTCTGATGGACCCGGTAGGCATCGCGATGTCTGATGTAGGTTGCCGACGGTGTGCCGTTCGTCTTGGC
>DASYGC010000632.1:0-6711 GCA_036000225.1 Ktedonobacterales bacterium
CTCCCGTTCGACGGTGACGAGGTGAGTGCGGTGCGCCGCGAGATGGAGGCCACCCTGGCGCGCGTCGCTTATCTGGCACGCATCGGCCGGTTGGACCGCTCGCTGCGGGACGATGTGGTGTTTGTGTTACAGGCCCTCACCCGGCCACATCCCACCGCCCTGGCCGCCAGCGAGCGGCAAGAATGGCATCTCGGCAACGCGGCCGCCGTCCTCCACTTCTGTCGCGTGGTGATGCGACTGACGCCACCCGCCGAGTTATAGCAGGCTCGTGCCTGGCGCCGCGCCATCCTCGTGGCCCAGGCTGGGCGCGCACGCATCGAGCGATTTCCATGCCGTCGCCACAGCGGCGAGCAACTCATCATCGGCAGCGGGATCGACCGTACGTGGATCGAGCAGCACGTGACCGCGCGAAACCCGGGCAACCACACTCGGTGTGCCCTGGCGCAACTCGCTCGCCAGCTGCGAGGCGTCTCCCCGCTCGGCGCGCGGGTCAATCGCGCAGAGGGCGGTCGGCAGCGTTTCACCCGGCAACGATCCGCCGCCCACCGCCGACTCGCCGGCGACCACCGCCGCGCGCATGCCCTGCGCGTTCAAGCGCGCCACCCAGGCAGCTGCGCGGTCATGCAGTACCGGTAACGGCATGGCGATCATCCGCCAGATGGGTATGTCCTGGACCGCCGACCCGTTCCGGTAGGACTCCAACGTGGCAATCAGGGCCACCAGCGTCAGCTTGTCGATCCGCACCGCGCGCATCAAGGGGTGCCGCTCCAGTTGGGCCAACCGGTCGGCACGGCCAAGCAGCACCCCCGCCTGGGGTCCACCCAGCAGTTTGTCACCGGAGAAACAGAGCACATCAACCCCAGCCGCCAGGCTTTCCATCGGCGTCGGCTCGTGGGCCAGGCCCCAGCGTTCCGTGGGCAACAGACACCCACTGCCCAGATCTTCCACCAGCGGCAGATGATGCGCGTGCGCCAGCGCGGCCAGCGCGGCGCGTGTGGGCGCTGTGGTGAAGCCGACGATCCGGAAATTGCTGGGGTGCACGACGAGCAACGCCCCCGTCTCAGGACCAATAGCCGCCGCGAAGTCCTC
Organism: Ktedonobacterales bacterium; assembly: GCA_036000225.1. Lineage (GTDB taxonomy): Bacteria > Chloroflexota > Ktedonobacteria > Ktedonobacterales > JADMIN01 > DASYGC01. Next base: position 1,090 of record DASYGC010000632.1, read on the forward strand.
CGCGCGCGTTCGGTTGGTGGTTCCCACCTCAACCAGACGCGCGCCGCCCTGGCGCATCACGTCCGGCACGCGAAAGCCGCCGCCGATTTCGACCAGTTCTCCGCGCGAAACAATCACCTCGCGGCCCGCCGCCAGCCCGCTCAAGGCCACCAATATGGCCGCCGCATTGTTGTTGACCACCAGCGCGGCCTCGGCTCCGGTGAGTTCACAGAGCAGATCGCGGACGTGGGACTGTCGCGAACCTCGTTCGCCTGAATCCAAATCATATTCGAGATTGGAATAGCCGGCGGCTATGTGTCGCATCGCCTCGATTGCCGCGACACTGAGCGGGGACCGGCCCAGATTCGTATTCACCAGCACCCCAGTAGCGTTGATCACCGCGCGCAGCGGTGTCACTCTGGCCGCCGCGGCGGCCAACGCCACACGACGTGTCAGTTCTGCCAGTTTAGGGGGCTGCTGGCCGGCGCGCACCGCGTCGCGCGCCTGCGCCAGCACCTCACGCGCGGCACGCACCAGGCTGGCGTGGGAAATAGATTGCCGCTGCTCACCCAGGCCATCCTGTCTGACGAGCTCATCAACCGAAGGAAGGCGCCGGAGCGCACCGACGCTGGGCGCGTCAAGTGATGGGACGCCACTTCCCCGCTCGTCTGGGCTGGCATGGTCTGAAGACCGTTTCACTCTTGGATCCTCGGCACATCACCCAACTCATAATAGGCCGTGATGCACAGCACATCGGCCAGCTTGCTCATGATCGCCCGGAGGTCGGGCTCGCGCAGGCGACACACGAAGTGTTGGTCGGGCAGCGCCGCCCTGAGCACCGGATAGGCCAGTTCCGTTTTGACCAGACTATCGCCGTCCAGGTGAGGATAGTCTGCCTTGAGGACCAGTTGATGGTAGGGGCGCATTTTCCCGCGGTAGGTCGTGATCGGCAGCACATTGAGCGCACCAGCGTACCTGCAGAACGCCGTCGAGGTGATGACCAGCGCGGGATGCCAGTCCAGGATACGGCGCTCCTCCACTTGTGGCGGCAGTGGCGGATAGGTGAAGTTAACCCAGTACACCGAGCCAAACTCTACCGGGCGGCGAAACTCTAGCTCGTCAGGGTTGAGAACAGGGTGTGGCATCCCCGGCGTTGTCTCCCCTCAGCCCGCTCTCTGCCAGGCGCACAGATCCGTCCGATCGTTTGGCGAGCGGTGTGGCCCCCGGCGCACAGCACCCGCACCCTACCCCGCGCATACCCACCCATTCCCACTGGCCTGTTAGGCCACGCCATCGCGCCACGTCGGGTTAGGCGTCACACTCCTGCGCGGCAACCTGGAACGCCCGCAGAATCATCGCTTGCGCTATCTCAACCAGCGCGAGCCGCTCGGCCCGCTCCTCAGCTGATTCATCGAGCAGCGCGTCTACTACCTCGGCTTCGTATGCGGTGCGACGCTCCAGCAGGTCGGTATCGCAATCGGACTGAATATGAGCCGTCATGATGCGCCTCCCTGTGTTGGCATCAAATCCTCGCACCTTACGTCACCTGCGCCTCAATGCTCCATCGCGCGAGATCACCGTCTTTGGCGCCAGCCTCGTCGTTGTGCCTGGCACTGAGATCACTCCTGCCACGGGATTCGGTCGCGCCGTAGGCTCCATCTCTCCAACCCGTGATGCAGTTAGTATACCAGCCCTGGCGCGTTGACTCAAGGCACGTGCTTCCCGCGCGCTGCCCAACGCCATGCCGGCCACGGGCTATTCGCCTTGCGTGTTGGCGCCAGTCACCTATAATGTTCACGCGCGAGTTCGTGCGTGAAGCACCTATGAAGCAGTGGCCGCGCGCCGGGAGAAGTGAGGCAACGTGGTAGTCAAAGGGAAGGTGACAGCCAGCGCGGCCGCACCAACACACGACCGTGTGGCCGAGCGCATCGTGGCCTGGCTGTTGCCAAGTCTGGCGGACACGGTGTTCGCGCTCTGCCTGCTCGGGGTGGTTTTTGTACTGCAGGGCAAGGCGCTCGGTCAGGATGGGGATATCGGCTGGCACATTCAGCTTGGCCTGCGGACAATCAACGGCAATCTACCGCGCCTGGACTCGTTTTCGAGCACCGCCTATGGCCACCCACTGGTCGGCATGGAGTGGCTCGCCGAAGTGTGCTATGCGATCGCCTGGCGCCTGGCGGGGCTCAACGGCGTGGTGACACTGGCCGGTATCCTCATTGCGGTGACCAGCGCGGGCATCCTCATCGCGCTACGCGCGCGTGGGACTCCGTTGCTCCTCGCACTGCCGCTGGCCCTGCTCGCCATCGCGCTGACTTCGATTCACTGGGTGGCCCGACCACACCTTTTCTCGTTCCCTCTGACGCTGTGGTGGTCGGAATGGCTGTGGCGCTATTGGCGCGATGGCAAACGCTGGCGCCTGTGGGCATTTCCGCTGGTCATGGTGCTCTGGGTCAATCTGCATGGCGGATTCCTCACTGGCTTGATTCTCCTGGGAACGGCGGTGGTGGTGGCCTTGCTCTTCCCCAAGTCCCGCGGCAAAGCCACCTTGCGCGCGCTGACGCTCACCCTCGCCGGCTGTCTCGTGGCGACGTTCGCCAACCCCTGGGGCTGGTCCTGGATCGGCTATTTCGCCGCGTATTTCGCCGATCCACTGATCTCCGCCAACACGCAGGAACTGCAATCGCCGGACTTTCACTCGCTGGTCGGCCGCCTTTTCCTCGGGCTGCTCCTGCTGCTTGCCGCCACCTGGATCGGTAGTAGACGGCCCGTGGACAATGCGAACACGACACGTGCCGCCGCCGCAACCGGTACCACTGGCCCCGAACCACTGGCCCTCGCAATCGCCGGGGTGTGGACCGTCCTCGCGCTTTCAGCCATCCGGGCGGTGCCGCTCTGGGCACTGGTCGTCACACCCTTGCTGGCGGAAAGCCTGACCAGTCTGACCCAGCGCGCGTTACACCCGGCAGAAAGCTCGTGGGCGCGCCGCTGGCTCCGGCGCGCGTGGCGGCGCTCAGAGCGCCTCGATGCGACCGAGCGCCGCGTCGGACGTGGCGTCTGGGCCGCAGTCGCCCTCGCGTTCACGCTGGCGGTGGCACTCAACGGCGGGCGCCTGCCCGGCGCGCACCAGGTTGCGCTTGCGGCAACCTTCCCCGCCACTGTTTTCCCAGTTCAGGCGGTTGACCGCCTCAAACAGCAGGGTCTCCCTGCCGGCAATGGGTTCAATACGGTACAATGGGGAGGCTATCTCGAATACGCGTTGCCCCAGGATCGTGTCTTCATCGACAGCCGGTCAGACTTTTATGGACCACGCATCCTGCGTGACTATCTGCTGATCATCGACGTTGCCCCAGGGTGGCAGCGGACGCTCGATCTCTACCACGTGCGGTGGGCGTTACTGCCGTCTGATATCGCCTTGACCCAGGTGTTGCAAACGAGTGGTGCCTGGTCATGTCAGCCGATGGATAGCACGCACCTCGCGGTACTATGCCTCCGAATCTCGCTCGATCATCCGTGACAAACGAGCGGGTCAGTCGTTTGAGTCAAGAGACAGAGCGGTATGGAGATCGACGCGGTGATTCGGTGGGTACAAGCACGACAGACCAGGTACGAAACCAGGGAGTTCACCATGCGATCGGGGTCAGCATCGCGCAAAGCCCGGGCATATGCGGGGGTCGTGGCCCTCACGGGCATGCTGCTCCTGGCCGCGTGCAGCGCCTCAGGCGGCGGCGCGTCGAGTCAGATTCCGCTTCTCACTGGCCTGGGATCGTATAGCGATAGCGCCGCGAGCACCCCAGTGGTGGCGGTGAGCAGTCCTACTGGACAATTCGCGTTTGTCTACGACAATCAAATCTGGATCAAGCCCAACAACACTGGCCAGCCTCACCAGCTCACCAAGCTGCCGATTGCTACCAGCGCCTTTGTCGCCTGGGGTCCGCTGGTCTGGTCACCGGATGGCTCCCACATCGCGTTTGTCCTGTTGCGCGATCCCACGGGAGGGCATCCAGCCCGTGGCACGGGACCGTTGTACATTGTTGACACGGCATCGGGCGAGGTGCTCGAAAGTTCGGGAACGGCGAACCTGGCCGGTCATGCCTACGCCTGGTATGGCAATCTGGCGCTCTTCTATGCGGAAGGGTCGGGTATCCTATTTGATGACCTGTCCAGTCTACCCGATCTCCGCCCCTGGCAGATTGTCTCACCGCAGACCGGCCCAGACACCTCGTCGGGTACACCCAACTCGTACATCTACACCGACATCGCGGTGTTCAACTCCAGCATCCTGGCAACGCAAATTGGCGTGACGGCCCCTGGCGCCACAGGAGCCGCGGGTCGGGCCCACATCCTCCAGTTCTTCTTAAATGTTGGGCCAAACGACTATACTCAAGGCAACATGAACATTGGGCCGGATGGGAACTTTCCATACGGCAATTCGGTGGCGGATCTCGGCGCGGCCTATGTGGATGGAACCGGAAATATCCGGGCGGGATCATGGCGATTGGCGCCCAACGGCGCCCTGGTACTGCAGCGGATAACAGCGGTGGATGGGAAGTCGGAGACTGGCTCGGCGCAGGTGTGCTATAACGCGTCGTTGGGCAATTATTGCGACCAGTCGCTCTTTGCGCAGCAGAGCAAGTTCCCGCTGAATTCGCCTCCGCAATTCGCGTTTTCCCCCAATGGCAACGCAGTCGCGATGACCGGTGCGGCGCTGGCGATCGAACAGACGGATGGCACTCATCTCACCAGCAACACACCTGGCGCGTGGCAGACGCTGGCATGGTCGCTTGATGGCAAAGTTGTCGTCGCCACCCAGCTCGTTTCAGCAACACCTGACTCAGACGGTGTGGTGCGCTATGTCACCAACGTCGAGCTCTACACCGGCAACGGCAAAGGCTCGGTGCTCATAGCCGGAGCCCAGGGATTTACCTGGGGACCCTAGCGGTAGGTGGCCAGCCCAGGGAGGATGCCATGCGTGCGGTGGATGATGACACCCAAATGAAGGTCGCCGTCTTGCGCAAATTGTGGCAGTGGGGATCGCTTCCGGAAAGCGATGTGAGCCGCATGTTGCCGGACTACCACTTGATTACCGATGACTTCCGCGATATGGAAGAAGAAGGGTTGATCGAGATGGCGTTCATCGGCGATGAATACGTCCTCGTCACCGCCATCCTCGGAAGGCTGTTCCTGGAGCGGCAGACGGTGCCTGGCGACGCCTGAGTGCCGGCCAGCGCGTCCTAGCGGGGATCGTCGCTCCCCGCGGTGGGCGAGTCGCCGGCCTCCCCGGCTGGCGACGCTGCCTGAGCGATCTCCGCCGGGTTGTCAGCCGCCAGATCCTCGGTTGGGAGAGCGCCTGTGCCCAGAATATCAGGGGCAAGTTTGCCGCTTGCGGATAGCGGCCTGGTGGCCTGCGGGGCGCGCGACGGGAAGTCGGCCGGTTGCGACGCCAACGGGCCAAATCCCCCTGGGCCGGCGATCATGGCGTTGCCGCCAGCGGCCTGGTGCAGTCGCTCAGCATTGCGCCGTATCGCTTCGAGCGCCTGTACCGCCCAGGCAACACCGACATCCACCCCGCGGGCATTGCGATTGACGATTGCCAGCTCGTGTGTCACCGCCCCAGCATCGTGCTCCTGGCGCGCCATCTCCTCG
>DASYGC010000633.1:0-4801 GCA_036000225.1 Ktedonobacterales bacterium
TGACCGGCCACGAACAATCCGCCACGCACCTATGCATTCAACTACAAGGAGCTAGCGGGCGTACACCGGTATGCCCCTACCGCGTTCGGAGTAACCTGGCAGCGCCTTTGTCTTCTAGGCTCAGGGTAGCACACGAACGTCCCGAGATCGTTACGGGAAGTGTTACGGGGCGAGCGGATCGGGAGTTGTGCGGTAGCCAGCCGGGGCATAGCCGGGCCGCTCCAGAAAGGTGGATGCGGGCCGTGGTGGGCAGCGGATGCGGCGGGAGCGTCTACCCGCACACGGATGATGCGCGTTCAGCGTACGGCGACGGTGGCGAGAATGAATGGGTAGACGACGGTAAATATCCGGGATACGTGTGGGCGCGGGGTGGGGTTGCGCTGGCGCGCGGGGCCAGGTGTGGGGCGTGATAGAATGGGCGCGAATTGAGCGTGCCGGCGGTTGAGCGAATGCGAAGTTCGGCGAGTGATTTGCGGGGCTGATCGCATGCCGGCGCGGTGGGTGGTTCTTCGGGCTCCTCGAATGCATTCGAGGGGTAAACCCGGTCCAGCGCGGTGATTGGTTCCGCGGACTCGCCGACTGAAGCTCGGCTGCAAATGCCGTGCTGACGGGGGAGGCGCAAGGCGGGTGCCCACTGGCGAACGCCGCGCGATCGGGCGAGGTGGTTGGTTGGTCGAAGGCTGTACATCCACACGCCCCTACGACACTGCCGCGGATCCTGGGTCGCCGATAGCATCCTCCGGCGAACCAGGATGCACCGCGCAGGCCGATAGGCGATCGGGACACTGAGGAGGTGCTGGAATGGCTGAGACGTTGACGAAGGCGCAGGTGCTGGCGCTGATCGAAGAGCGGCATGCGGCGCTCTCAGCGGTCCTGGCTGGTGCGCGGGACGAGGAGTTGGTGCGGGCGGGGGTGATGGAGGGCTGGTCCATCAAAGATATCCTGGCGCATATCACCTGGTGGGAAGGGTGGATGCTGCGCATTCTGCGCGGCGATGTCGAGGCGACGGCTGAACTGGCCATGATGATTGGCGTTGAGGGGGATGCGCTGATAGACCGGATGAACGCGGCGACCTTCGCCGCGCAGCGCGATCGCGCGCTGGTCGAGGTGCGTGTCGCGTTCGATGCCTCGTATCAGGCGGCGAAGCGGGCGGTGGCTGACCTGCCGGATGAGACGCTCGCACGCTATCAGCGTATAGTGGCGGCCAATACGTGGGAGCACTATGAGGAGCACACACCCATGGTGCGCGCGTGGCGCGAGCGCCAGCATGCCTGAAGCACACGACGTGGGTCCGTTTGTGCTCGACCACCGGGTGAGCGATGAACGGGAAGACCTTATCACCAGTCAGTTGATCGCTTTCAATCAGGCACATACCACGGCACAGCTGAGTGGGCAACATGAACCGCTTCCGCTCCACCTCTATGCGCTCGACCGGACAGGAACGCTGCGTGGGGGACTGGTCGGAAGAACCCATGCGATTCCCTACTGGTGTGAGATCAGCACCATCTGGGTGGATGAGCAGGTTCGTCATCACGGCGTAGGTCGGTGGTTGATGCTTGGCGCGGAACGCGAGGCGTGGCAGCGCGGCTGTCGCTACGCGCGTGTGGCCACTTCAAACTTTCAAGCGCCCGGATTTTATGACCAACTGGGCTACGCGCTGTACGGGCGGCTCGAAAATTGTCCTCCGGGCGAGACGGTGTACTATTTCTGGAAGGAGATCACTGCGGTGGCGGGCGTCGCCGCGCTAGCCCCAGATGCTCCGACGAATGACCATGGATGACGAGGCTCGGAGCGTACACCCGTGCGCCACTACGGAGAACGCGGCCCAGAGTGCACACCCGTACGGATACTCTAGCATTACCGCGCGCGGGCGGCCTGGATGCGCGCGTTGGCGATGCGGCGAGCCGCGAGCACGGTCGAGATACCTTCGGCGCGGGCGAGCGTCTGAATCTCCTGGACGGTGTCATGTACGCCTGCCACACGAGCTTTGACGGCGGCGTCATCGGCCTGACTCCACTGGCCCTGTGCCGCCAGATCCTGCGCGACGTGGATCAACCCACCGGAATTGATGACGTAGTCCACCGCATAGGCGATTCCCCGCTGTTGGAGGGCCACACTATCGCGGTCCTCATCCTCCAGCTGGTTGTTGGCCGCGCCGGCCACGATGCGGCAGCGCAACTGGGGAATGGTCTGGGGGTTGAGGATGGCGCCAAAGGCGCACGGCGCGAAGATGTCGCACGGCTCCAGGTGAATCGTGTCGGCGTCGCCCAGGTGGAAGTTGGCGTGGTGGGCCAGGCGCTCGCGGGCCAGGCGCACGACCTCGGCGCGCACGTCGGCGGCGACCACCTCGGCGCCTTCATCGCGCACGAGCTGCTCCACCAGGCTCAGGCCCACGTGGCCCAATCCCTGCACGGCGATGCGTACGCCTTCCAGCGATGAACGCCCCAGGACATCCGCGGCCAGCGCGCGCATGCCACAGACCACGCCGTAGGCTGTGCTGGGAGATGGATCGCCGCAGCCGCCCTCGTCGCGGGGCGTGCCCACGACGTAGCGGGTGGTAAGGTGGATCTGGCGCATGTCCGCGGGGCTGGTCCCGACATCCTCGGCGGTGATGTAGGAACCGTTCAGGCTATCCACGCAGCGCCCGAATGCCTGAAAGCGCGCGGCGCGCAGGTCTTTATCGTGTTCCTCTTTGCCATCGGCCAGGATCACGGCCTTGCCGCCGCCCAGCGGCAGACCGGCCACCGCGGCCTTGTTGGTCATGCCTTCAGCCAAGCGCAGCACATCCTGGATGCCCGCCGCGTTAGAGGCATAGCGACGGACACGCGTGCCGCCCAGCCCTGGGCCCAGCGTGGTGTCGTGGATGGCGATCACGGCGCGCAGGCCCGTCTCACGATCGCGGAACACCGCCAGCCGCTCGTGACCATGCTGTTCCATGAACTCGACCACGTCGAAGGGGACCGCCGCGCGCCGACGTGGCGCGGGAGATCGGCCTTCAGTCGGTGGCTTGTCCTGGACGGCGGCCTGGACGGCGACCTGGGCTGGGACACGTTTGCGGCTGGACATGAGCGCACCTCCTCATCGAAGCACACGACATCACCTACATAGCGTATCATCCGAACGTGGTATCAGTCGCCCAGCAAGGCGGCGAAGCGGGCGGCCAGCGCGGTAAACGCCAGCGCGACGGGAGAGTGCGGCACGCCCACCACGATCGGCTGGCCCTGGTCGCCACTGCGCCCGGCCACGGGGTCGAGCGGGACGCTCACCAGCACTGGCACGTCGTCGAGTTGGGTGCGTGGGCGTTCGCTGGGTGGGAAGATGTCGGAGCGCTGGCCGCAGTGCGGGCAGATGAAACCGCTCATGTTCTCGACTACGCCCAGGACTGGCACCTGGTTGGCCTGGAACATGGCGAGGGCCTTGGCGGTGTCGATGCGTGCGATATCCTGGGGAGTGGTGACGAGCAGCACTCCGTCGAACCGCAGCTCCCGACACAGGGTGGATTGTGGCTCGGCGGTGCCCGGTGGCAGATCCAGCAGCAGGTAATCCAGTTCGCCCCAGGCGACCGAGTGGAGCAGTTGGCGCACCATGAGCCCCAGCACATCGGGCATGGGTGCGACTGCCTGTTCTTCGCCGATGAAGAAGCCGACCGACATGATGCGCACGCCGAAGCGCTCTAGCGGCGCCAGCGTGGGCCCGCCGCGCTGGCCCAGGGGCAGGGTCGCGCCCCAGCCCGCGCCGGCCTGTGGCTTGCGCACGCCCAACATCATGGGGACGCTTGGCCCATAGGCATCGGCGTCGAGCAGGCCCACGCGGGCGCCCCGCTGGGCCAGGGCCACCGCGAGATTGACGCTGACGGTGGACTTGCCGACGCCGCCCTTGCCGCTGGCGACCATCACCAGATGGGCGACGTGCTCCAGTCGCACGCGCTGGCCGGGACGTTGCATGTTGGATGCTCCTCTATGCTGAAACCTGGTCGGTGGGGCGGATCAGTAGTTCGTTGATCGAGACGTGTGGCGGCTGTTCCAGCGCATAGAGCACCGCGGCGCCGATGTCGGCGGCGGTCAGCGGCGTTTGCTCTTCGAGCAGGCGGCGGCGCAGGTCGGCGGAATAGCCGGCGACCTCCTGAAACGCGGTCTGGACCACGCCCGGCTCGATGCTGGTGACGCGTACGCCCTGGCGGGTGACCTCCTGGCGCAGGGCCTCGGCGATGGCATTGACGGCGACCTTGGTGGCGCTATAGACGCCGTTGCCGGCCTGGGTCACTCTCGCGGCCACGGAAGAGAGCACGATCACGTGGCCGCCACCGCGCGCCAGCAACGGCGGCACGCCGAAGCGCAGAGTGAGCAGCAGGCCGAAGACGTTGGTGTCGAGCAGGTCCTTCCAGCGAGCCGGATCACCTTCGGCGATGGGAGCCCGATAGCCCAGGCCGGCATTGGCGATGACGATATCAAGCCCGCCCCAGCGCTCCAGCGTGTGCTGGAACAGCCGCTCAACCTGCGCCGGATCGCGCACATCGCCGGGGACCAACAGCGTCTCGCCGCCGTCCGCGATGCTCGCCAGACGCCGCGCCAGCGCGTCCAGTTTGTCGGCGCGGCGCCCAGCCAGCGCCACATGGACGCCGTGGGTGACCAGCGCGGTGGCGATAGCCGCGCCCAGGCCGCTGCTGGCGCCGGTGATGACGGCGACCTTGCCGCGCAGGGATATGGGCGCGGCGACTGAAGGGGTGGGCGATAGGGAACGTGACGTGTCGTCAGTCTGCTGGCTCATGGCAGTGCTCCATGGAAAATATGGAACATGGGGA
>DASYGC010000634.1:0-2949 GCA_036000225.1 Ktedonobacterales bacterium
GGGCGTGAACCCCGCCCAGTGCACCGATCCACCGCCGACACCCTGCCCACTGTTGTTCGCGCCGAACGCCAGCGGATTCGCGCCACCGGTGATGCGCAGGTTGTTCCAGTACAGGTTGTGCGAGCCGGCCTCATCGCTGACCCAATCGCGCTCGGTGTCCCAGAACGGGCCGACCTCCAGGCCCACTACACTGAAGCCAGCGCGGGCCAGCCGTTGCGCCAGCACACCGCCCGCCGAGCCAACGCCAACCAGGCAGAAGTCAACTTCCTCGTCGGGTGAATAGTGTCGCATCGGCACATCAATCGTCTGGATCGGCCCCAGCATATGCTCGTCAGGCTTGGGGCTGCCGAAGGCGCCGAAGAGGGGCGCATGCAAGAGTCCTTGTTTCACTGCGTTCCTCCCTGTCCGCCCGCCGTTGCGTCCGCTCCGGGATGCTCGGGCGCCCAGCCATAGGACTGATCGCCGACCGAGCGCGCGCTGGGCGGCGGCGCCCAGGAGTACCGCTGCTCGTTCACCTCCCATGGCTCCGGTTGCCCGCGCTCCTGGCGCATGTAGCCACGCGGATAGGCCGGCCCCCCGAAACCCACCTCATCCCAGGCGTACGGGTGCGCGTAATAGGCGGCCACCGCATCCTGCATCAGCATCGCCCAGTAGTATTTGACCGCCATGCGCTTCCAGATCGCTTCCGCGGCGGGCGGGTGACCATCGTGGATCGTCTTGAGCACCTCATCCCGCTCGGTTGGCCCTAATGCGATGAACGCGGTGTGGTACAGGTGCTGGGCAATGGCCTCAATCGCCAGTAAGCCGAGCCGATAGGCTTCGCCATCAGGTGGCATGTCCGCATAGCGGTAGCCGTCAATGCGCCCGGTGAAGAGGCGTTCGTCAATGGTATTGAGCAGAGGTATCTTATGTTGGTCGTCGCGGTCGTCCTGCGGCATGATGCGGTCGAGCACGGCGCGCATCAGGTCAGCGTCCTCCTCGGAGAAGAAGCGGATCGGCGGCAGGTGATGGACCCGATCTAACACGACCTTGCGCGTGGCCTCGTCCCAGAACTCCTGTTGCGCCAGCGTGCTGAGGCCGGGATAGTAGCCCGGTTGCGCGCGCGGCGGCAGCGGGATGCCCGTCGTCGGCTCGATGGGCAAGTGTTCCAGTTCGTGCTGAGGGAGCTCCAGCAGCCGGCGCGCCTCGGGATCGGGTGCGATGCGCCTGGCTTCGTCCGTCGCCATCAGTCGGACCTCCGTAAGAGACTGGCCAGCAGCCCGAGGAAGCCACTGGCGGCGAATAATAAGGGGGCAAAGGCCGGCGGTCCGTACATCAGGTTGTAGAGCGGGTATTTGAGGCCGCCGGGCCGACGCAGCATTCCGCGCACATGGTAGAAGGTGCCCACCGCGCCATCGAGCATCGCCAGCAGCGAAACCAGCGGCAGCAACGTACGCGCCATCGTTCGGCTGAAGATCGCGCCGATGCCCGCCACAAAGATGACCGGCGTGAGCAGGATCGGCGTCCACTGCGCCAGGTAGCGAAAGTTATTCTTGTAGTGTGAGTAGAGCGCCTCGAATCCACTGAAGACCGCCGAGATGGCCGCGGCGGCCGCGAGCTGCTTCTGAAAACGCCCCTCGCGCACGTGCTGGCCGAAGGTGATGCCTTCGTTTGACAGCCCGCGCGCGAGCCGCCCCGCCAGACCGCGGCGGGCGGGCAGTGCCGCGCGCAACGGGCCGGGCATCTGTGGCGTGCGCGGATCGTCCTCACGGCGCAGGAACGACGCGATCAGTCCGAGATAGCCACTGATGGCGAAGAGCAGCGGCGCGAAGACAGGAGGACCCATGATCAGATTGACGATGGGCACGCGCCAGCCGCCGGGCTTGCGTTTGATGCCGCGCAGGTGGAACACGAAGCCAATCACCCCGTCGGCAATAGCGATCAGCGAGACGATGGGCAGGACCGTACGCGCCGCCCGCCGGTTGAGCGCACCCCAGATGCCCGCCACCAGCAACGCGGGGCTGAGGATGATGGGCGTGTACATGACGCGCTGGCTGTAGCTGCCACGATAGTGCTCGGTCAGCACTTCCAGCCCGCTGAGCGCGCTGGACAACCCGGCGATGAGCGCCAGACTGCGCTGGAAGCGCCCCTCACGGATGTGCTGGTCCAGAATCACCCCTTCGCGCGTGATGCTACGGGGCAGCAGATCACGCCACGCGGCGCGGTGCCGTCCGCCGATGGGACGGATGGCACGCGCGAGCGCAGCAGTGGCTTGCTGGGTGGGGCGTGATGCGAGCGAAACGCCCACTAGACAACCTCCCGCACTTTATCGCGCAGGACCGTCTTGATGATGCCGAAGCGGTCCTTCTGTCCTCGCACCAGCGACTCCGCGAAATGCAGCGCCTGCTGCGTCGAGATCTTGCCCGGCAGGGGTGGCTCGTTGGGATCGACCACGGCTTCGATGACGACGGGACCGGGATGGTCGAAAGCTTGGCGCAGCACGGCATCGGCCCGCGCCGGATCGTCCAGCGTGAAGCCGCCCGCGCCGCAGGCTCTGGCATAGGCCGCGAAGTCAATGGGCTGCAGTTGCACGCCGAACTGCGGGTTGCCCTCCAGCACCATCTGCTCCCACTTGATCTCGCCCAGCACATTGTTCTTGATGACCATGACTTTGACGGGCAGGTTGTATTTGACCATCGTGGCGATCTCACCCATCAGCATGGTGAAGCCGCCATCGCCGACGATCGCCACCACCTGGCGGCCGGGGTAGGCCACCGACGCACCCACCGCGTAGGGCAGTCCGCAGGCCATCGTAGCCAGCGACCCCGACACGGAGAACTGCATGCGGTCGCGCATTTCCAGATGGCGCGCCGCCCAGGTCGTGACGGTGCCGCAGTCGCTGACGACGATGGCATCGTCGGCCAGCAGCTTGTTCAGGGCGTGGGCCGCGACCTGGGGCTTCATCGGCAT
>DASYGC010000635.1:0-2142 GCA_036000225.1 Ktedonobacterales bacterium
GAGCTGGAGCGTGGCCGTCAGCGTGAGTGCGAAGCGGCGCAGCGGCCGGGCGGCCGGTGCCAGACTCACCAGCCCCACCAGCGGGATGAGGTACCAGGCGCGCATGAGCAAGAAAAAGGCGAGGAAGATCATCCACACCGCGTAGAGCCAGGCCATCTCTGGCGCCAGCGTATCCGTGCGCGCCAGGCGTGGCAGCAGCCAGAACGTGGTCGCCAGCAGGATGACGCCCAGCACCAGCGTCCACAGGGTGGGATTGCTCAGCGCCAGCGCGAGAGCCGCGACCCGTGTATTCAACGGAGCCGGCAACCCCTGAACGAGGCCACTGCGCGCCAACGTGGTGAAACTGTTGATCAGCGCGCGATCCAATTGTTGCGTGGGTGGCTGCAAGCGCGCGGTGGCGGCGATCTGGGCGAACGTGTGGCCCCAGTAAAATGGCAGATAGCCAGCCACGACGACGCCCACCACCAGGGCAGCGGGCGCGAGCGCGCGCACCTGGTCGCGCCAGCCACCGGGGCGTGCCGCCAGCCAGCCCGCGAGTAGGATCAGGAGCACCAGGGGCGCCGCGCTGACCTTCAGCAAGATGGCCGCGCCCAGACTCACCAGACCCCAGGCGCCGTGCCCACGCGCGCGCAGGTACAGCCCCAGCAGCAGAAAGCTCAGCATCACCACATCGTTGTGGCCCGTGGCCACCTCGAGCAGCACCAGGGGGTTCCAGGCATACAGCAGCAGCCCACGCGCCCGCCATGCCTGCTGCCGTGCGGGTAGCCGGCCCAACAGTCCGGCGATCAGGACTATATTGGCCAGATTGGCGCCAAGCGCGACGGCGCGATAGACCAGGTTGGCGCGCAGTGGATCGTTGCCCACCAGAGAGCTGAGCAGCAGCGAGAGCAGCGCCCAGAGCGGGCCATACGCCGTGGTCGAAATGGGCCATTCGTTGGCGGCCAGCACGGGATCGCTGGGATAGGCGGAGGGCACGACGAAGAAGGGATTGGCATGGTGAGTCGCCAGCAGCCGCCCGGCGGTGGCGTAGGCCAGGGCATCATGCGAGGGGGCGGCGGGCGTGAAGAGCAGCAGTGCGCCGAACAGCGCGGCGGCGCCGGCGATCACCAGGGTGAGACGCCTGCTCGCGGTGGGCGGCGCCGGATGGCGCGCGACCCAGCGCAGCGCCATCGCATACATCGCGAAGAGCAGTGCCGTGACGGCGACGAAGCCGTAGTCGGCCATCAGATAGGCTGAGGCCGAGCCGCCAGCTCCGGGCAGGAATGCCGGCAGCGTGCGCGGAATCCAGGCGACGGCGGCGCGAAAGACGGCCGCGCCAGGCATGCTGGCGCTGATCGCGAAGTCCCACTGGTTGGCCAGCGGCCAGTTGAGGCGTAGCCGCTCGGAGAGGCCGCCTTCGAGCAGATAGGCCAGCAGCGAGGCCACGCCCAACAGCGCTACCACTGCGCCGGGGCGTGCCGCGAATGTGCTCCACCACGCCCGCCAGCGAGCGAGTGGCGCGGGCCCAGTCGCCACAGTGCCCACCCGTCCCGTGGGACGCGTCGGGGCAGCGCGCACGGTGGCCCGCACGATAGCGGCGCTGGCTCGCATAGGTGGCCGGCGTGACACGCTGTTCTGCTCCTTATCGGTCGTGGTTGGCGTTGGCGTCGACCGGTATACGCAAACGTCCCGGCGCACGCGCTGGCGTTCACCATTTGCTGCCAACGCCAAATGTGTCCTCACTATCATAGAACATGCCGATAGGGACAGGACATAGAGGCACGCATGACCTGCTTATGCGACTTGCCGCGCTTGCCTCCGATGCGTAGTCGCGCACGGGTGTGCACTCCGGCCCTCGTCAATTGCGTAGTCGCGCACGGGTGTGCGCTCTGGGTGTAACGCAGCGTCGCTCTGGGGTGATGCGCGGGTCTTCTTCCGACTCGCGTAAAAACCTGCCGTTCACCGTGAGGATCCGAAACGCCTCGCCTGAGCGGGAATCTAGCCATCAGACGGATGAGGCGGAACTGTGTGAATGGGAAGTGCGGCCAGCCATGCGCGACAGCGACCAGACGCAGCTACCGCTCACGGTTGCCGAAGATCTGCTCGCCTTCGCGGCCGCTCCGTATGGCACCATCCTGGCGGACCCTCCGTGGCGCTTTTCCA
>DASYGC010000636.1:0-4885 GCA_036000225.1 Ktedonobacterales bacterium
TTCAGCGTGGGATGCGGACCAGCCGGAGGCAGGGCGGTGGGCGTGGTCGCGCTTCTTGCGGAAGACGCGGTTGGTCTGATAGTGGGGAACAAGGCGGACGATGTTGGCGGGGGCGATGGTGGCGCGGATCACGACTTCGAGACTGTCGTAGTCCGCGCCCTCGCGTGCGATGGATACCTGATAGAGATGCAGGAGCCGTCCCAGGCCACGGGTGGACCTGGCGCGCAGCGCACAGGTCGCGACAAAGCCGCGCCGCAGCGCATTGAGCGCCGCCAGCCGGTCTTCAGGCGCGAAGGTCAGCGCGCTGGGCGCAATGCTGGCGATGGCCGCGAGAAAGGCGACACCGTCAGGTGGATAGATCGTGAGATAGACATCGAGCGGCCAGACCGATGCCGGAGCCTCGAAGACCACGGCCAGCAGGTGGCCGGTGGGGCGGCGGTCGCGCATGAGCCACTTCCACATCTGGCTCGTCGAGACGGTATCCACGGTCACGTCCGCGAACGCGGCATCGTCGTTGAGGTCATCTGAGAAGTGCCGCTGCGCCATCGCCATCAGGGGAACGCAATAGACACCGTGCCCCTGGCGTCCGTTGCCTGGGCGCAGGCCATGCTGTTTGATCTTGCCGATGACATCGGAGTGGGTGAGGTGCACGAATTTCATAGCAGGATGCTCGCATCCGCGCGGCAGGTCGCCTAAGCGCGCGGTCAACAATAGTCTATCACCACGGCTGACCGCTGCGCACTCTCCCGCATAGGCGTTGGATCGAACACGAGTGCGTGTAGCCGATTGGTCCGGGGAGCAATAGGAGGAGCCCTGGTCATCGGTGGCGTGGGGGCTGGCTTACGGGCGTCTGTAGTGGGTCGCTTGGGCGCGCCTGGTGGCAAAACTGGAGATGGTACTATGTTTGGTAGTTCGCCTGGTGGGGCGCATCGGGAGCTTCGTGGGGCAAGCGGCGAACGAGAAAGGTATTCAGCGCATGGCACCCGACGAGCACATCTCCGCGTTCGAGCGCATCCGGCAGACAACTGATGATTGCAACGAGTTTTGGTCCGCGCGTGAATTGTCCATCATTTTGGATTATCCACGATGGCAGAAGTTCCGCCCCGTCATAACGAAGGCGATGGAGGCCTGCGAGAATAGTGGTTATGCAGCCTCGGACCATATTACCCGAGCGGGTAAAATGGTCGCACTTGGCTCTGGGTCAGAGCGCGAGATAGAGGATTTTCACCTTTCGCGTTATGCCTGCTACCTCATCGTGCAGAACGCCGATCCCAGCAAAGAGATCGTGGCGCAAGGGCAGACCTACTTCGCCATGCAGACGCGCCGCCAGGAACTGGCCGACGAGGCCGCGCTGGCGGGAATGGACGAGGATCACAAGCGGCTTTACACGCGCGAGCAACTCAGGACGCACAACAAGCAACTGGCGGATGCGGCGCACGATGCCGGTGTTGCCACGCATGCGGACTTCGCCATCTTTCAGAACCATGGCTATCGCGGCCTCTACGGTGGCCTGGGCCGGCAGGCGATTGCCGCGCGCAAAGGATTGAAGCCGAGCCAGGAAATCCTCGATCACATGGGCAGCACCGAACTGGCGGCCAATCTCTTCCGCGCGACGCAGACCGAGGAAAAGCTGCGCCGCGAGGGGATCCAGGGGAGAGAGAACGCGAACGAGGCGCATCGCCAGGTGGGCACGGAAGTGCGCGCCGCGATCAAACGCCTGGGCGGCACGATGCCGGAGAACCTGACGACACCGCCCGAGAGCATCGCGCACCTGGAGCGCAAGCGGCAACAGGCAGCACAGCCGCGTCTGCCAGGAGCCGCGCGGGCTGCGCTCTTTGGCGACCCAGACACGGCGGGCGAAGTGTAGCGGGCCGCCGGCGGAACGTGTTCGCGCGACCACCATATGGCGGGTCAGGTGGGAGCGATGCTTCTCGAGGCGTAGCGGAGTCGGGCCAGCAATCGGCAAGTGAAAAAGGCGCGTGGAGTATGTCGACACATTCGGGCGACGATCCCAGGGCACATTTCGATTCCATCCGACAGGTCAACCCCTATAGCGAAGAGTTCTGGTCGGCAAGAGACCTGATGCCGCTGCTGGGCAATGGTAAATGGGAGCGTTTTGACGGCGTGATTGATCGCGCCAAAGCCGCCTGTCGCAACCTCGGCCAAGACGATGACGATCACTTTGCCGGATCCGGGAAAGTGATCGTCGCGGGAAAGGGTGCCAAACAGGAACTCAAGGACTACGCGCTTTCTCGGCTGGCCTGCTACCTGGTGGCGATGAATGGGGATTCCCGCAAGGCCGAGATTGCCGCCGCATCGAGAACGAGGACATTCGCGGCACGCAGGACATCGCCGATGCACACTACGAGGTTGGCAGCGAGACGCGCGACCTGATCACGCGGTTGGGCGGCACGAAGCCCGAGGAGTTGCCAGCCGAGCCTTCGATCCGCCCGCTGCTCGAGCAGCAGACACGCCGGCGCACGCCCGCCGTTGATGCGCGCCAACCCTCGCTGCTGGACAGCGGGGCGGATGAGGAATAGCGCGCGGGTGGACGATGCGACGTGTCTGCTAACCTCAGCGCATGAAGCGCAGCACGCGTACCAGCAGACGCAGCAGAAGCGCCGCACGTGAACGGCTGCGCGGCTGTGGCGGTTGCGGTGATGCTCGATAGTGTTTTGCGCGGCGTTGGGCGCGGCGCCGTTGGAAGCGGTTCATGGCCGGGAGTATACCCCGTTGAGTTGCTGGCGTTGGTGAACGCGTTCGTCCAACGCCTCGCGCATGGCATCCCACTGTTCGGCCCGCCGGGTTTGCACGGCGAAATATGCCTGCGCGGTGGCGACTTCGGCCTTGCGAGGATCGCCGTTCATGGCAAAGAGGTAGGCGCCGAAGCGTGAGAGGAAATAGTCCTCGACCTCGCGCTGGGCACCCTTGCCGGTCGGGATCATTTTCGAGGCGCCTCGAAAATGATGCTCGGTGACCTCGCCAGCATTGGTACAGGCGGCCTCGGCACGGTCGATCAACTCGGGCACGCGCTCCCAGCGTGCGTAGCCGAGCAGCGGTGCCAACTCGCGTGCGCTCCAATATTCTTCGCCATAGGGGTTGACCTGCCGGATGGAATCAAAGCGTGCCCTGGGGTCGTCGTGTGGATCATCCGCCATGTGGATACGTGCCCTTCTCGTTCGCGAATTGCCCCCACGCTTCCCAGCCCTAGCCCCAGGATGCGAACTACCAGGCATGATATCACGGCGAAGTATGTGTGGTTACTCAGGCGTTCTCCAAGAGTGTAGTGCGCCCCAACTCTTGGACAGGGAGGCTCATCACGTATGATGTGTCCAAGAGGAGGGTACCACCATGCGTCAACGGCGTCAGTTCAGCGCCGAGTTCAAAGCGCGAGTCGTGCTCGACGTCCTCAGTGGGCAGAAGCGGGCTGCCGAGGTGTGTCGCGAGCACCAGCTGAAGCCCGATCTGCTCAGCCGCTGGAAGGCGGATTTCGTGACGCAGGCGGCCAATGTCTTTCAAGGCGACGAGCGCAGCCAGCGGGCCGAGCAGCGCATCGCCGAGTTGGAGCGGCTGGTGGGACGGCTCACGCTGGAGCTGGAGGTCGCAAAAAAGCTGTGCTGCTCTCAGTCGGGAGCAGCGACGTCAGGTGAGCGAGCAGTTGCGCGCCGAGTACCCGCTCGCCGTGATCTGCGGCGTGCTGGAGTTGTCGCGCAGCAGCGTCTACGCACGGGAGCAGTGCGGCCCGGTAAATGACGAGGAGCAGCGGGTGCGGGCGCACATTGAGCAGATCGCTGGGCAGTGGCCAGCCTCTGGCTATCGGCGGGTGACCGCCCAACTGCACCGAGAGGGGACATCAGTCAACGGCAAGCGGGTCCGCCGACTCATGGGCGCGTTGGGACTGGCGGGACATGCGCCGCTGCGGCGCTGCCGCACCACCAACAGCGAGCACCCCGATCCGCGCTCTCCCAATCTCGTGGCTGATCTCGTCATCACCCAGCCGGATGCCGTCTGGGTCGCCGACAGCACCGACATCCGCCTCCAGCGCGACTTCGTCTACCTGGCGGTGCTCATGGATGTCTACACCCGAGTCATTCGCGGGTGGGAACGGAGCCGCCACCTCGACCAGTCGCTGACGGTCACGGCGCTGGAACGCGCGCTCACCGCGGGGCGTCGGCCGGGCATCCATCATGCCGATCAGGGTGTGCAGTATGCCGCCGTTGCCTACGTGGCGCGCTTGGAGCACCTTGGCACACGGGTCAGCATGGCCGAGCAGGGGGAACCGCGGCAAAACGGTTATGCCGAGCGGCTGATGCGGACCATCAAAGAAGAGGAGGTGGCGCTCACCGAGTACCGTGCCTTCGCGGATGCCTATGCGCAGATCGGGCGCTTCCTGGATGACGTCTACCAGCGCAAGCGCATCCATTCGGCACTGGGCTATCTGACCCCCATGGAGTTCGAGGCTGCCTACCCTGCCCGCCAGCTTACGCGGGCCAGTATCCCCTAAGACCGGGCGTTCAGGTGTCCAAGTTGAGGGGCGCAGTTCAGACGCCGTTATGCCCGCCACTCCGACTTGTGAAGGAGAAGACGCTTTTGTCTCAAAGATCCCTGATCTTGGCGACTTGTGACGCAAGGTCCCCTGTTCAAACTTCTCCCGACTTACCCACATCCCCCACCACTTATCCACAGAGTTATCCACCGTCATGGATGGCGCAAACGCGTGTGAAGCAGACATCCTGGCAGACATCGAGTTATACACAATCGGGGGGACTTGTCCACACAAATGGCGGCTTTATCCACGCTGCGACGCGCGCGCAAGCGGTGTCGAGCGCGAGTGGGAAGCATGCTGTCTTACGCGGCGGAACGCCGGCTCAGACCGCCTCGCTGC
>DASYGC010000637.1:0-7147 GCA_036000225.1 Ktedonobacterales bacterium
ACCTCCCTCGTTTCGGCATGGATTCTGCTGCCCCTTGCCTTCTTATGCACCCTTGCGTCTGCCCGCCATGCGGAGCAGATGGCCGGTGCAAGCGATGCTGGAAGGCGCGGCGTTCGGCGGCACGGCGATCAACGAGTAGCAGGCGAAGAGTCTGATTTCTCAGGGCCAGTCGTTGATCGATCAGGTGAACGCACTGGCGGCCAGCTAATCGCTCACCCGTTCGTGGTCTCAGGCGCCCGAATCCCCGATCGGGATGCGGGCGCCGCGCGTCAGGCGTCGAAGGTGATGACACCGCGGCCCGCCTCGGGGCCGGCCAGAGCGGCAAGCGCCTCGTTGACCTGATCGAGGGTGTAGCGACGGGTGGCTAGTTCGTCCAGCTTGAGCCGGCCCCGGTGATAGAGTTCGAGCACGCGAGGCACATCCACGCGCGGCACGGAGGAGCCAAAGATACACCCCAGCAACGCCTTCTCGCTCAGGAAGTCGGCGCGCAATGAGACCTTGTCCTGGGGCTGTGTCAGGCCGACGACCACCGCCCGCCCGCCGGGGGCCAGGCTTTCCCACGCCTGCGCGATGGTCTCGGGCCGTCCCACCACCTCGAAAGCGTAATCCACGCCACCGCCCGTCAGCTTGCGTAGCGCCTTCGCGGGATCGCCGGTCGCGGGATCGCTGGCATCCAGGGTATCGGTGGCGCCGAAACGCCGCGCCAGTTCGAGCGCCGCCGGGCGCCGGTCCACCGCGATGATGCGCGCCGCGCCGGCCAGCGCCGCCCCCTGGATGACGTTGAGGCCCACCCCACCCGTGCCGATAACGGCCACCGTGCTGCCTGGCTCGATGTGCGCGGTGCGGGTGACGGCGCCAATGCCGGTCAGCACGGCGCAGCCCACCAGCGCGGCGATCTCCAGTGGCACATCCGCCGGCACCGGGATCACGCCCTCTTCGCGCACCAATACGCGCTCGGCATAGGCGGAGGTATCCAGAAATTGGTGGATGCCCTCGCCCCGCGCGTCATGCAGGCGTGGCGGGCCGCCGCGCCGCTCGACGCCCTGGCGGTCGGCGCACAGCGCGGGCCGTCCCGTCGCACAGTAGCGGCAGCGGCCACAACTGGGAATCCACGCCAGCACGACGTGCTCGCCCGGGCCGATGCCGCGTACGCCGGGGCCAACGTGTTCCACGATACCAGCGCCCTCATGGCCCAACACCGCTGGGAGCGGTGTCTTAAAGGCGCCACCCAACATGTGCTGATCGGAGTGGCAGACGCCGACCGCCGCCAGCCGCACGACGACCTCGCCCTGGCCGGGATCATCCAGGGCAATCGTTTCGATGGTGAGTGGTTGGTCGAAGGCGCGCAGCACCGCCGCGCGGGTAGAAATTGGCATGGTCGTGTTCCTTCGCTGTAGGCATATAGGTTCTGGGGTACTGGGCTGGCCGCGCCGCGACCGCCGCGGGCGCACGTCGCGATCAGCACGCCGCGCATCGCCGATGATACGCTCACACAGGGGCGCGGCCAGAGGATACCGCACCCGCCTGGTCGGGTCAAGGCACGCGGGGCGCGCGATGCGCTATAACACCATGCGGGGAATCGTCAACGCGGGTCAGGCCATCCGGCCCCGCCGCGTAAGAACAATGCAGAGCAAAGAGAGGAACGCCGTCCCATGTGCTATGACCTGGATGCTCAGCCACCCGTCCCACCGATCATCGGCGCCGCCGCCAGCACGGAAGATCTCGTGCTGAAGTCCGCCGATGGAACGCAATTCGCGGCGCACGCGGCGCGCGCGGGGGCGCCGAACGGCGCCGGCATCGTGATTCTGCCGGATGTTCGCGGCCTGCACCAGTTCTACAAAGATCTCGCGGTGCGGTTCGCGGAAACCGGCGTCGACGCGATTGCCATCGACTACTTCGGGCGCACCGCTGGCCTCACCGCACGCGACGACCAGTTCGACTACATGCCGCATGTGATGCAGACGCGCGCGCCGAGCATCGCCGCCGACGTCGCGGCCGCGGTGGCGTATCTGCGCACGCCCGCCGGTGGCGCGCCGCGAGCGATCTTTACGGTGGGCTTCTGCTTTGGCGGCGCCAATTCCTGGATACAGGCCGCCAACGGTCATGGGTTGGCCGGTGTGATCGGCTGTTACGGGCGGCCAACCGGCCCCTCGCGCGATGGTTCACCCACCCCAGTCGAACGCGCGGCGGAGTTCCGTTGCCCGGTGCTGGGGCTGTTCGGCGGCGCCGACGAAGGGATTCCCCAGAGCGCGGTGCGAGAGTTCGACGCGGCGCTCACCCAGGCCAACATCCAGCACGAGTTGCACACCTATCCTGGCGCGCCGCACAGCTTTTTCGATCGCAAGTACGAGCAGTTCGCCAGCGAGTCGCAGGATGCCTGGCGGCGCATGTTAGGCTTCATCGGCGCCAACACGTCCGGCGCATAAGGCAGGCTAGGTGCCTTCGGGGTGGGGCCGCGTGACACCACAGCGGCGACAACGCTGCATGGTGCCGCGCGGCGCCTCATACGCGCCACCATCGTCGGTGAGGACCACCGTGCGGGCATCGCGCCACTTGTGGCCAGTCTTGGCGCATTTGCGCGCGCCGAGTTGGTCCAGCCCGGTGTCGGCCAGTTCGGCCGCCATCCGGCCCCAGAATGGAAGATCCCGCAGCCCCATGGTCGCCTCCTCCTGCCGCTCGCGCCGCCGAGTTATGCGGCCCACGCGCAATCGAACGTAGCACAAGGCAGCAAGCAGCGCAAGGCGGGTAGCCGCTATGGATGCGAGCGAGGGTGGCGATGCATCGCGCGCGTCATTTGGTCTCTTGACCCAGGATCGTGCGCCGGATGGCGCGTTCGCCATCGGCCTTCACCAGCGCGTAGACCTTATCTTCCGCGAGGATGACCGTCTCGCCGCTGGGGGTGATGGTGTCGTCACCGCGCAGAATGAACGCCACATTGGCTTCACGCGGCAGATCGAGCTCGCTCAGGCGCCGGTTGGCGGCCGGCGATTCCGCGGGGACGGTGAGCTCGACTAACCCCAGGCCAGCGCGGCTGAGCACCATCAAGGGAACCAGCGTGTGATGGGGAATCTCCAGCTCGATCAGGTGCAGAATCGTGTCGGTCGGACTCACCGTCCGGTCGATTCCCAGGCGCAGGAACATCTCGTTGTTGCGCGGATTATTGACGCGCGCGATGGTCTCCTTCACTTTGAAGTGCGCCTTAGCCACCTGGCAGATCACGAGATTATCTTCGTCCTCGCCGGTCACGGCGATCACCATATCGGCCCGTTCGCAGCCACAATCGCTCAGCACCCGCACCTCGCAGGCGTCGCCTTTGCGCACGTTCGCGCCAATCTGGTCAGCCAGGTGCTTGAACCGCCGCGGATCCTTATCCAGCAGCAAGACCTCGTGCCCCTGTTCGAGCAGGCCCTTGGCGACATAATAGCCCACCTGGCCGCCCCCGCCCACAATGATGTACATACTGTCTTCCTATCGGTCGGACGGATGGGACTACCGTCGCTGGTTCGATGTCGCCGCGCTCGCGCCGCGCTCGCTCTCGCGGGGGGCGTCGGTGCTCAGCGGCGTGATCGGCACGCTGGTGCCAGCGGCCAGCGAATGGGGTACCGAGCTCGCCGGTAGATTGGGGTTGAGCAGCGCATCGCGCATGAGCTTGGCACCGACGATGGTGGGAGAGATACTCTTCAGTCCCAGCCCTTCGTAGGTTGCCTGTCGAATCTGGTCATAGATGCGGCAGAGCACGTTCGGCACGTTGAACGTGTATTTGGCGATCTGCGCGGCCATGATGTTGCGGTTGTCGCCATTGGTCACCGCGCAAAACGCATCAGCGCCGGCCAGGCCCGCCTCACGCAACACATCCTCGTCAATGCCATCGCCAACCACCGTCTTGATGCGGCTGCCAAAGTCATAGCCAAACCGCTCGAACGCCTCGCGATTCTGGTCAATAACCGTCACCTCGTGACGCTCGTTGGCCATCATCACCGCCAGGGTCGCGCCCACGCGGCCACACCCCAGTATTACAATCTTCATCAGTATGCTTCTTTCGTAGGAGACTGCTCCCCGCCGAGGAATAGCGGCGGGGAGCACCGCGCCTGACGGATTATAGCATGCTGATTCCAGATGGTTGTGAATGCTAATACGCCTTGCCAAACACCGCCCAGCGCGTCCCGGGTTTGCCACAGTGGATGCACATGCCCGTGCCGTCGTGTTGCTCCAGCGGCAGGCAGCGAATCGTCGCCTGCGTCTGCGCTTTGATCTGCGCTTCGCAGGCGGCGTCGCCACACCACCACGCCTCGACGAAGCCCAACCGCGCGCGGTCGGACATCAGCGCGGTGAACTCGTCAAAGGTCGTATAGCGGTACGTCCGGCTCTGGCGGAAGGCCAACGCCTGATCGTAGAGCGCCTGCTGGATGCTGGCCAGCAGCGCCGGCACCCGCTGGGTCAGATCGGCTTTGGCCACGCTCTGCTTGGCGGCGCGGTCGGTGCGCGGCACCAGCACCACTTCGCCTTTGGCGGCGTCGCGCGGGCCAATCTCGATACGAATGGGCACGCCGCGCAGTTCCCAGTGGTTGTACTTGAAGCCCGGCCGCTCGTCGCGCCAGTCGCAGCGCACCCGCACGCCCGCCGCGCGCAAGCTCGCCTCGACCTCGGCAGCCAGCGCGGCCACCGCCTCCTTCTCGGCGTCTTTGCGCCAGATGGGCACGATCATCGCCTGGATGGGCGCCACCCGAGGCGGCAGGCGCAGCCCCGCGGCGTCGCCATGCACCATGATGGTGGCGCCGATGATGCGCGTGCTCAGACCCCAACTGGTCGTCCACGCCACCTTGACCTCCTTGTCGGCATCCTGGAAGCGGATGTTGAACGCGCGGGCGAAGTTCTGCCCCAGATTGTGCGAAGTGGCCGATTGCAGCGCCTTGCCGTCGCCCATCATCGCTTCGAGCGAATAGGTGCGCAGCGCACCCGGGAAGCGTTCGCTATCTGACTTCAGGCCGGGAATGGTGGGGATCGCCAGCTCGCGCTCGACGAAATCCTGATAGACCTGATGCAGAATCAGCAGCGTCTCGGCCTCGGCCTCCTCCTCGGTGCGGTGGACGGTGTGGCCTTCCTGCCAGAGAAATTCGCTGGTGCGCAAGAAGGGACGCGTGCGCTTCTCCCAGCGTACGACGTTGGCCCACTGGTTGATGAGCAGCGGCAGATCGCGGTAGCTTTGCACCCATTTGGCATAGGTGTGGCCGATGATGGTCTCGGAACTGGGGCGCACCACCAGCGGTTCGGCCAGCTCCTCGCTGCCGGCGCGGGTCACCCAGGCTACCTCAGGCGCGAAGCCCTCGACATGCTCCGCCTCGCGCGCCAGAAAGCTGCCGGGGATGAAGAGCGGGAAGTAGGCGTTCTCGTGTCCCGTCGCCTTGATGCGATCGTCGAGACCGCGCTGGATGGCCTCCCACAGCGCGTAGCCGTAGGGGCGGATGACCATGCAGCCGCGCACGGGCGATTCATCGGCCAGCTCGGCCTTGTAGACGGTGTCCAGATACCACCGCGCGAAATCGTCATCCTTGTCGGTCAGATCCTCGACGTAGCGCCCCTCATCGCCGGCGTCGCCACTCTGTTGCTGGGTCGTCATGCTGTGTGTGCCTCCTGTGCCAACTCGCTGCCGCCAACTCGCTGCCGCCAACAAAAAACCCGCCCCTGGGAGTCCACGACTCCGAGGGCGGGGGAATGTTTCCCGCGCGGTACCACCTCGCTCGGGCGCCACCAGCCAGCCGGCCATCAGTCCGGCGGGCGTTGGTCACGCGCCCACTCAGTCCACACGGCGCGCCTGGCACGGCCCGGTTGCCCAGCCATCGCTGGCGTGCGATGTGGTGTCCCGTGGTAACGGAGGACTGCCGGTGGCCTTAGTTCGGTGCGCTGCCCGCGGGCAGGTGACCGAGTTCTCGGCCGCGACTCACGGGTCGGTTCAGTGGGGCCTGCGCGCCGGCTCGCACCCTCCCGGCTCGCTGTTGCGTCTCTGGCGCCACCTACTCATCCCGATCGGCGTCTGGTCGTGGATTGTGGGGTCAGGTTGACGGCCATTCATGGCCATCCATTGGGAAGTGTGTCACGCCCGACGGGTGCTCGTCAAGGGGGGCTGGTGGCATGATGACCGGCGCGCCAGGGCCGGCCTTGACCCAGGCCGCGGCCGGCCATACAATGCGCTCAATGGCACCGGTTGCTGGCGCGCATGGTGCGGCGGCGTATCACGGCGGGCGCCGCGGCGCTCCAGCCGGATGTCCGCACCAGAACACGGGCCGGCGCACGGCAGCGCGAGTCGGAAGCATCCAGCGACGAGGGAGCATCGAGGGAGCATCATGGTCAAACCCGCCAATCTGTTGCTGGCGGTTGATATCAGCAACACGGGCATCAAGTTCGGGCTGTATCCGCGTGGTCAGCGCGAGTTGTTGGCCCGCTGGCGCATCGCGACGGTACGCGAGAAGACGGTTGACGAATACGCGATGCTGCTGATGGATCTGATGCGCCATGTGGGGTTGCGCGCGGATGCCATCGAAGCGGCGATCCTCTCGAGCGTGGTGCCGCCGCTGACGCCGGTCTTCCAGGAGCTGGCGCGGGACTATCTGGGGCATCCAGCCATCGTGGTCAATCACAACAGTGATCTGGGCATCCGCCTGCTGGTGGACAACCCCTGGGAAACCGGCGCCGACCGCATGCTGAGCGCGCTGGCGGCGCACCATCTCTATGGTGGGCCGGCCATCGTCATCCAGTTTGGTACGGCTACCAGTTTCGACTGCGTCTCGGCGGAGGGCGATTTTCTGGGCGGCGCCATCGCGCCAGGGCTGGGTATCGCGGCTGAGGCGCTGGAGCGCGCCGCCTCACGGCTGTATCAGGTGGAGCTCAAGCCGCCGCCGCACGCGCTGGGCACAAACACGACTCACTCGATGCAGTCCGGCATCGTCTATGGCCACGTCGGCCTCGTCGAAGGTCTGGTGGCGCGCCTGCGCGCCGAACTGGCCGGTGGCGAGCGGGCGCGCGTCATCGCGCACGGCGGCCTGGCCGAGATCATCGCGCGGGTGACCACCTGCATTGACGAGGTGAACCCGAACATCATCCTCGATGGCCTGCGCATCGCCTACGAGCGGCTGCATGGGGCGGAATGATG
>DASYGC010000638.1:0-6769 GCA_036000225.1 Ktedonobacterales bacterium
GTCGGTCATCATCATCAACCGAGGCCCGTTCGTCGGAATCTGGCTTGTCAGCGTTTCGGCGCGTGCCGCATTCATCGCTTTGTGCGAAAAGGGGGACCAACAGTCATGCTGGATCATCTGTTCCGCCGCGATCGTGGCCAGGGCCTCGTCGAGTATGCCCTGATCATCGCTCTGGTAGCTGTCGTTGTCATTGGCATCCTGATTCTTCTCGGGCCAGCTATCGGTTCGATCTTCTCGCAGATCAGCAAGAATCTCTAAGGCCGTGTAAGGTCGCGTGCGTACATTCCGCCTGCCAACGGCACCGGTCATTCGGACCGTAGTAGGTGGTGGTATGGCGGACGGGCGCTCTCGGGCGCCCGTCCGCATTGTAGGTCGTTCAGCCGTGCCGCGATGCGATCAGCGGAGGTGGGCCAGCTAGCCAGCGTGAGACGGCTTGTTGGGCATCCATCTGGCCAGACTAAGACGTCAAAGGTCACCCAGAGCACTTCGTTCCGTAGCCGTTGGACGCCTGTCGCGTTGTGAACATAGGACCGTTCGCGCAGTTCTCACCAGGACATGCCAAGGGTAGCGAACGCCCGCCGATCCGATTGAATCTCGTGCCGTCGCTTACCGGCGGCGCGGCCGAATGCCCGTAGCCGGAGGAGGCACCCGCGGATGACTACTCAAGTTCGGCCGCCACGCACGCGTGGCACTGGTGGTCGCACACTCATGTTGCTGGGTGTCTTGCTCGCCCTGGCAGCTGGCATCATTGTGATCTTCGTTGTGAGTCAGGCGGTGGGACCGTCGTCGAGTATGGTGACGGTGGTGGTCGCGGCGGAACCTCTCAACCCCGGAACGGTGTTGACGACGACGGCAACCGATCCTCAGGATGTGCCGATCAGTACCGCCTTTACGACCAAGCAAGTGAATTCTAGTTTCGTGCCGGCCGATGCCTTCACCTACACCACTCCGGCGGATCTCTCGGTGTATCTGACGGATAAGGTGGTGGTTGGTCAGTACTTCATTGGTGACATCTTGCGAACCGCCGACAAGCGCCTGGTGCCATTGGGGTCCGCCGCGCCGGGTAGCATCACCAATCTGAACCCCGCCCAGCTGCCCAAAGGTTCAGTGCTCTTCCCATTGACTGCCGATAAATCCATCGAGTATGCCCCGGGAGATCATGTGGACATCCTGGTCACGGTCTGTGCTCCCGACCTCTCGGGCAACGGCGCCGGTGGTAACTGCACTGCGGCGACCGACGTGACGCAGACCACGCTGCAGGATGTCTATGTGTATGCCGTTGGCACCAGTGTCATCGATCTGGTTTTGACGCACCAGCAGGCGCTCGATCTCAAGTTCATCGCCGAGCATGGCAAGATCACGCTCGCGCTGCGCAAACCAGGCGACGATAATTCCACCACGACGGCGCCGGTGACCGGGCCGTACATCCTTCAACAATTCGGCATTCATTCCTAGGCGAACCACTGGTTGTCAACTCCGCCGAGCCAACGCGGACGCGTGTGACCCGGCGGAGTTGGCTGTCACGACACTGGCACTCGGGCTGCTCGACGTGCGATCATTGTGAACTACAAATGCTCCGATCAGTTGATGCGCCCACCATCCCCCTCACCCGCAGGAAGAGCCACGAGTATGCAGGACACCAGAAACCGCGCCATTCGCCTGCTGATTGTTGATGACATGCCCGATACCGCCCAGAATGTGCAGAAATTACTCTACTTCGAGCACGATATCAAGGTGGTGGGGGTCGCGAACAATGGCCGCGAGGCGATTGCCCAGGCGATCGCGCTGCGCCCCGACGTCATATTGATGGATGTCAATATGCCGGATATGGATGGGTTGCGGGCCACTGAAGCCATCCTGCGCCAGGTGCCGACGCGCGTGGTAATTATGTCGGTGCAGGGTGAGCCCGAATACCTCGACCGCGCGATGCTGGCCGGCGCTCGTGGATATCTGGTAAAGCCGTTCAGTGGCGAAGATCTGGTCAACAAGGTGCGCGCCGCGGCACGCATCGCGGTGATGCCGCCCGCGGGCTCGCAGGCACCAGACACCAGCAATGGCACGGGCAAGGGACCACCCGCGCTGGCAGGCAAGGCGCACCTGCACCGCACCATCGCGGTCTACAGCCCCAAAGGCGGGGTAGGGCGCAGTGTGATTGCCTGCAATCTGGCGGTGGCCCTCAAAAAACTGACGGATAGCCGCGTCGGCTTGATCGATGCTGACCTGGCTTCAGGCGACGCGCACGTGCTGCTGAATATCAACGCGCCCAATACTATTGACGATCTGCGCGAGGCCGCGGCCGGGCTGGATGCGGAAGTCATCAGTGGCGCCATGGCGCTGCACGATTCCGGCGTGGAGCTGTTGCGTGCGCCGATGGCCGTCGAATCCGCCGAGCGGTTCACGGCAGACGCGACCAAAGCGATTCTGGTGGAACTGCGCGAGCACTTCGACTACCTGATTATCGATACCGATCCCGCCCTCTCTGAGGCAACCCTCACCGTGCTGGATCTGGTCGACCAGATCCTGCTGGTGACGACGCTGGAAGTCACGACCATCAACAAGGTTACACGGTTCTTCGAGGTTATCGACCGCCTGGGCTACCCGGAAGAGAAGGTCAAGCTCATCTGCAACCGGGTCGATCCGTACTTTGGTATCAAGCCATCACAGGTCGAGGCCCAGGTGCGACATCGGTTTATCTGCCAGATTCCTGAGGATAATCGCCTCGTCGTGACCTCCGTCAACCGGGGAATTCCCTTTGTGCTCGCTGACAAACGCGCCCCGGTGTCGCGGTCGGTGATCTCGCTCGCCGAGCGTATCTCCGAGGACGACCCAGCGGCACCCGCGCCACCGGAGCGGGGAGCAAAGACCAAGGGTCGCGGCATGTTTGGCCGCTGAGATGCCGCGCCGCTGTCGTTGGCCGACGCATGCGGGCGTCACATAGGCGAATCGGGCGAGCATGTTGACGGCGGTGTGACCAGTCGTTATAGTGGGTGAACCGTCCCCGCGTAGATGTGTGTACTTGAAATGGGGCGAGCGGGTGCGCCCAGGTGGCGCGGGTGCCGCTGGCAACAGGCAGGAGAGCTACCGTGGGTTTGTTGAGGCGTTTTGGAGATCATGGCCCGAGTGGGGGCGATGACGGTCGTCAACCTTCAACTGGACGCATCCCCACTTCTGGAGGCGCTTCCGACCCCAGCGGTCGGTTACCCGCGACTCCCGGCGGCGACGCGGCGGCCCATTACGGTCCCCCCGCCATCGGTGCGGGCCAGCGCGGTCCCGGTGGTTCGACCAGCGCGCAAGAAAACAGCTTCTATGAACTCAAGAGCAAGGTCCAGAACGCGCTGATCGCCGAAATGGACCCCAAGCTCGATCTCTCGCAGACCGCGCAAGTGCGGCGTCAGATCGAGGAACTCTTCAACGGTGTCCTCGGGCAGCAGGGGATCGTGCTCAGCCGGGCCGATCGCCTGCGCCTGTTCGAGGCTGTCGCGGCCGAAATTCTCGGCCTGGGGCCGATCGAGCCACTCCTCGCCGACGACAGCGTGACCGAGGTGATGGTCAATGGCCCGCGTGCCGTGTGGGTGGAACAACACGGACGGCTCTTCCGCACCGACGTACGGTTCCGCGATGACGACCATGTGATGCGCGTCATTGACCGCATCATCTCGCCGCTCGGACGCCGCTGCGATGAATCGTCGCCCTACGTGGATGCTCGTCTGGCCGATGGCTCGCGCGTCAATGCCATCATCCCCCCGCTCTCGCTGGTTGGCCCGGTCATTACCATCCGGAAATTCGCCCGCCAGAAACTGCAGCCCGATGATCTGGTGCGCTTTGGCACACTCACCCCCGAGATGGTCGAGTTTATGAAGGCGTGCGTGCAGGTGCGCTTGAATGTGATCGTCAGCGGAGGCACTGGCTCAGGCAAGACCACGCTGCTCAACGTCCTCTCCGGCATGATCCCCGGAGACGAACGCATCATCACTATCGAGGACGCCGCCGAGCTGCAATTGCGCCAGGAGCATGTGATCTCGCTGGAGAGTCGCCCCGCCAATATCGAGGGCAAGGGCAAAATCACGATTCGCGACCTGGTCGTCAACGCGCTGCGTATGCGTCCCGACCGCATCATCATCGGCGAGTGCCGCGCCGCCGAGGCGCTCGACATGTTGCAGGCCATGAATACGGGACATGACGGAAGTATGACCACCCTGCACTCCAACAGTCCACGTGATACCCTCAGCCGTCTGGAGACAATGGTGCTCATGGCGGGCATGGATCTGCCGCTCCGCGCCATTCGCGAGCAGATCGCCAGCGCGCTGCAGTTGATCGTGCACCAGTCCCGCCTGAAGGATGGCAGCCGCAAGGTGGTCAACATCTCCGAGGTGCAGGGCATGGAAGGCGATGTGATCGTCATGCAGGATATCTTCGTCTTCGAGCAGACGGGGGTTGAGAACGGACGGGTGGTGGGGCGCCTGCGTCCGACCGGCATTCGGCCCCGGTTCATCGAAGCGCTCGAACTGGCAAATATCCATTTGCCGCCGCAGGTCTTCGGCTATGGTGGCAACAGCGGGAGCAAGTGGTAGACGGCACTGGCCGCCACGGCCCACCGCCGTACGCGGCCGGTGGGTCGATGTCCGGTTCGGGTAGGAGGAGACAGTCATGGTGGAAGCCGGAGTGTACGCGGCGGTGTTCGCGGACCTGGGCATACTGGGCTCGGCCGCGCCGCTGCTGTTGGGCGCGCTGGTGTTTGTCGCCGTGCTGCTCGTCGTCACCGGGTTGCGCCGCACCATGACGGGCGGCGCGACCGGCATCGCGTCGCGCCTGGAGACGTTTGGCGCACTGGCGCCCAATGCTCCGGCCACCGCGACACGTAAGGGTCGGCAACTGGGCATCTATGGCCGCATCGACAAAGCGGCGGCCAGACGCGGCTGGGGCGTCAAGATCGCTGATGATCTCGCGCGCGCCGATGTGAAGATTACGGTGGGCGAGTTTGTCGTTGCGCGCATCGTGTTCGCCAGTGTCGGCGCGTTGCTGGGACTGGCGCTGCCGATTGGCGGACGCTTCCTGCTGGCCGCCCTGCTGGCCGCGCTGGGCTACTGGCTGCCACGCTTTTACGTAGACCGGCAGAAGTCCCTCCGCCTACGCTCGTTCAACATCCAGCTCGCCGACACCATCGGCCTGCTCAGCAGCGCGTTGCGTTCGGGCTACAGC
Source organism: Ktedonobacterales bacterium (assembly GCA_036000225.1). Classification (GTDB taxonomy): domain Bacteria; phylum Chloroflexota; class Ktedonobacteria; order Ktedonobacterales; family JADMIN01; genus DASYGC01. The sequence goes on from DASYGC010000638.1 coordinate 5,200, forward strand.
CTGTTGCAGGCGATGGAACTGGTCTCGCGCGAAGGGGCGGCGCCCGTCTCGAATGAGTTCGAGCGCGTGGTGCGCGAGGTCGGCCTTGGCCTCTCGCCCGAAGAGGCGCTCGGCAATCTGGTCCGGCGCATGGAATCCGACGACCTGGAGCTGCTGGTGACCGTGATCAACGTGCAGCGCGAGGTTGGCGGCAATCTGGCCGAAGTGTTGGACTCCATCCAAAGCACGATTCGCGAACGCGTGAAACTCATGGGCGACATTCGTGTACTCACCGCGCAGCAGCAGTATTCCGGCTACATCGTCGGATTGTTGCCAGTGGTCCTGGCGCTGATCTTGTTCATCATCAATCCCACCTACATGTTGGCGGTGTTCCAGAAGACCGTCTGGTGTGGCTGGACGATGTTTGGGTGCAGTGCGGTGATGATTCTGGCGGGGTTCTTCCTCATCCAGCGGATCGTCGACATCAAGGTCTGAAGACCCAGCAGGGAGTTCTACGATGTTGTCCTCGCCCTTCCTTCTGGCGGCTCTAGCCGGGTTGTTGGCCTTCTTTGGCGTCTTCCTGGCCGTCGCCGGGGTCGCTTCGTCGTCGCGCAAAAATCCGCTCGACCAGCGCCTGAAAGAGTTTGCGAACCGGCCGCAATCGTTGGCCGAAATCGAAATGCAGGCGCCCTTTGGCGAACGCTTCTTGCGGCCATTCGTGGGTGGGATTGCGGGATTCGTCGCCCGTTTCACCCCATCCGCATCGCTGGAAAGCACGCAAAAGCGCATCATTCATGCTGGCATGACTGGACGCCTTCAGGCGGCCGACTTCTTCGGCATCAAAGGCTTCTGCCTGCTGGTGATGTCGGCGCTAGGCTTCCTGTTCGTACTGCGCTTGTTTACCAATGCGGGCCCCATTGGTCTGTTCGCGGGCATTGTCGTTGGCGGCTTTGCGGGCTACTACATTCCCGACCTCTGGCTGCGTGGCAGGGAGAACCAGCGCCGGGATCAGATCCAGCGCGCGCTGCCCGACGCCATCGATCTGTTGACCATCAGCGTTGAGGCGGGCCTCGGCTTTGATGCTGCGCTCTCACGCATGGTGGAAAAAGCCGACAATTCGCTCACCCGCGAGTTTGGCCGGGTGATCGCCGAGATGCGCGTCGGCGTGGCGCGGCGGGATGCGCTGCGGGCGCTGGTTGAACGTACCGGTGTCGCTGACCTGAATAACTTCGTCACCGCCATCGTCCAGGCGGAACAATTGGGCGCGAGTATCGCCAATGTGTTGCGCATCCAGGCCGTGGACATGCGGCTGCGGCGGCGCCAGAGGGTCGAAGTCCTGGCGCACCAGGCACCGATCAAGATGCTCTTTCCGATGGTGTTCTTGATCTTCCCGCCGCTGCTCGTGGTGGTGCTGGGTCCCGCCATTCCACAGGTCATCAAGGTCTTCGATCCGGCCTTCCCGCTGTAGGTTGATGGCCGTTCACCCCGCACAACGACGCGGTTAACTTCGCGAGCCGTCCCGCTCCTATGATGGGGCGTGCCGGCTCGTTCCTGCTATGCCGTGTGCGCTATTGGCACCTGATACCAAATC